>CALLZJ010000422.1 GCA_937858435.1 uncultured bacterium | reverse complement strand
AGGGCCAGGCCGATCTTGGCGGTGGCCTGGGCCTGGCCGGCCGAGCCAGCCTTACCCAGTCCGGCGAAGGTCCCGATCATGGAGATGATCGTGAACAGAAGCCCGATCATGGTGGCGGTCTTCGCAATGGCGAGAATGCTCGGCAGCAAGAAGTTCAGGTCGGGCAGAATCTCGAACTCGACGGCGTGCGTCATGCCGCGCCGCATGGCCGAGACGCCGCCCTTGGCGTTTTCCAGAGCGCTGACGAACAGCTTCTGGGGGATATGTTCCGTCGCCGGAGCGGCCTTGCAGAAGCGGATGCCGCCGTCGATTCCCTCCTTGGCCAGCACTTCCTGGAAGCGCGGCATGAACAGGTTCATGTCGGTCCGCGAGCCCAGATTCAGCCAGATGCGCCAGGCGACCAGCACGCCCGCCACCAAGGTCATGCCGAACAGCACGACTGCGAAGTACCATTCGTCCACGACGAACTGCATGAACACGTTGCGGTCGCTATCCGCAAGCAGCATCAACGGCATCATCTGAGGTTTCCTCGGAGCGAAACAAGAGGCGGTACGAAATCTTAGTAGAGCCGCGCGACCGCCAAGATGCAAGAGGCTACTGGCACTTTCAGACGAACAGTCCGTGGGGCCGCGATTGGCCCTGCCCCATGCCCGGCCCGCACCCTATTCTATCTTCCAGGGCGGCCAAAAAGAAGCACCCCCATCGACCCCAACCGAGGACACGATCATGCGGCGACCAGGAATCTTCTGGCTGAGCAGCCTTGCTCTCTTGGCCCTGTACGCAGTCCAGTTGGAGGCACGCCCGCAGCCCGGGTCGGCACCGGCCGCTTCCCAATTAGGCGTGGGATCGGCTCGGCGCCCCATCACCTTGGACGACTTCTTTCAGTTCCAGCGCGTGGCCGATCCGCAGGTCAGCCCCGATGGCAAGCACGTCGTCTATGCCGTCACCTCGGCGGACGTGGCGGCCAACAAAACCGCCACACGCCTCTGGGTAGCCGCTACCGATGGTCAGTCGCCGCCGCGCCAGCTCACCCAAACCGACAAGAAGGACCGTCACGCCCGCTGGAGCCCCGACGGTCAGTGGATCCTCTTCGAGTCCAATCGCAGCGGGTCAAACCAACTCTGGATCATCGCGGCCGCGGGCGGTGAGCCCAAGCAACTGACGACCATCATCACCGAAGCAGGCAACGCCGTCTGGTCGCCGGACGGCAAGACCATCGCCTTTGTGTCCGCGGTCTGGCCCGAGTATTCGACCAAGCCCTTCGCCGAAAGCGATGCTTTGAACAAGCAACGGGCCGAGGCTGCCGAGAAGAATCCCGTTAAGGCCAGGGTCTTTACCCGTCTCTTCTACCGCCACTGGGACTCCTACGTGGAGGACAAGCGGCAACACATCTTCGTCATGAGCTTCGATCAAGGGACGGCCGGCACGCCGCGGAACGCCACTCCGGGCGACCGTGACGCCGACCCCACCTCGACGACCTTTAGTGCCGGCCAGGACTACACCTTCAGCCCCGACGGCCGATACCTGATCTTCACGGCTGTGCCGGCCGAGAACGAAGCCTGGAGCACCAACTACGACCTCTGCCGCGTACCGGTCGAAAGCGAGAGCCCCACGGTCAATTGGGAGACGCTCACCAAGGACAACCCGGCCGGTGATGGTGCGCCCCGCTTCAGCCCGGACGGCAAGAAGTTTGCCTTTCGGGCTCAGAAGAAGGCCGGCTACGAGGCCGACCGCTGGGAACTGCACGTCGTGGACTGCGATCCCAGCGGCGCCTGGACCGGAACGCCGCGGAACCTCACCTCCCGGTTCGATCATTCGGTCGACGATATCATTTGGTCAGCCGACGGGCAGTCGATCTACTTCCCTGCTGAACGCCAGGGCGAGACGGTGATCTTCTCCCTGCGTCTGGGAGACGGCCAGCTTGAGGCCGACACCACCTTCCCCGGAGGCGTGGTCAGCGGTCTGACGCAAAGTCGTGACGGCCAGGTTCGGGCGGTCCTGCATGCCACCATGGCCCACCCGCCCGCCGTCATGGTGGCTCGCCACAGCGGCAGCGCGACCCAGACATTCGAAGTGGGTCAGCACAACGCCAAGCTCCTTGGCATGCTGGACTTGCCCGCTCCGGAATCGGTCATCGTCCCCGGTGCCGACGGGACGCCGATGCAGATGTGGATTCTGAAGCCGCCGGGCTTTGATGAGAAGAAGAAGTGGCCGCTGGTCTACCTCGTGCATGGTGGTCCGCAGGGTGCCTGGCAGAACGGCTGGAGTTGGCGCTGGTGCCCGCAGTTGTGGGCCGCCCAGGGCTACGTCATCGCCCTGCCCAACCCGCGTGGCTCAACCGGCTTCGGCCAGAAGTACACCGACGAGATCACCGGCGACTGGGGCGGTAAGTGCTTCGTCGATCTCATGAAGGGCATGGACTATCTCGAACGCCAGCCCTGGCTCGACACCGAGCGGACCGCCGCTGCCGGGGCCAGCTTCGGCGGTTACATGATGAACTGGTTTGCCGTCAACACCGGCCGCTTCAAGACGCTCATCACCCATTGTTCGGTCTGGAACTTCGACAGCATGTGGGGCACGACCGAAGAACTCTGGTTCGACGAATACGAGCACGGCGGCCTACCCTGGGAGAAGCCCGAGAAGTATGCGGAGTTCTCGCCCCATCGCCGGGCCGGGAACCTGGGCAAGTACAAGACGCCCATGCTCGTGATCCACAACGACCTCGACTTCCGCTGCCCGATCGGCCAGGGACATGAGCTCTTTAGCGCCCTGCAAAGGCAAGGCGTTCCCAGCCGCTTCATCAACTTCCCGGACGAGGGCCACTGGGTGCTCAAGCCCGCCAATAGCCGCTTCTGGCACGAAGAGATCTTCACCTGGCTGAAGAAGCACTGTCCGCCTGGTCCGAAGTAGGCTGAAGCTCCGTGGATGAGTGAATGCGGGAGCGGTCCTGGAACCGCTCCCGCCCAGTTTCCCGCCTTAGACCAACCCCTCAATCGGCTGGCCGGACTCCACGAGATAGAGCGGCCGGCCGCTGGGGTCCTTGAACTGCATGCGTGGGTCGATCCCGCACACCTGCAAGATGGTGGCCATCACGTCTTGCGGCGAGACGGGCTGATTCTTGGGCACCTCGATCTTACGGCTTGACTCGCCGTAGGCCTGGCCGAGCTTGAGGCCGCCGCCCGCAAAGGCCAGCGTGCTCAGTGGTGCCCAGTGATCGCGGCCCGCCGTCGGATTCACCCGGGGCGTGCGGCCGAACTCACCGCTGATCACCAGGAGCACGTCGTCGAGCATGCCCCGCTGGGTCAGGTCGTCGATGAACGCCGACACGGCCTGATCCATGGGCGGGGCGATGGCCCGCATGCTTGGCCCGATGTCCGAATGCATGTCCCAGCCGCCGTAGTGCATCGTGACGAAGCCGCACCCGGCTTCGCACAGCCGCCGGGCCAGCAACATCCACTGACCCAGGTGATGCCGGCCATAGCGATCCTGGGTCCTGGGGTCTTCGCGGGTCAGGTCGAAGGTCTCCTTGGCCCGGCTCGTGACCAGTTCGAACGCCTGGTTCTCGAAGCTGTCGAGCCCGTCCAGCAGACCCGTGCGATCGAGCTGCCGGTCCAGGGTATCCAAAGACTTCAGCAGCGACTTGCGGTCGGCCAGCCGTTCGGTCGGAATGGTGAGCCCGAGATTGGTGCGTGCTTGGCCGCTGACATCGAACGGAGCATAGGCGGCCCCCAAGAAGTGGGGCCCATCGCCGTAGATGCCGCCGAGGCGGACATAGGTCGGGATGCCGCTCTGCGAGTTGGGGCCGCGGACCCGGCTCACGATCGACCCGAGCGACGGGCGTATCGGGGCGGCGCCGTTGTCGGCCGGCGGGTGATCGTAGCCGGTCATCAGCCAGTGCGTTCCGCCAGCATGGCCCGAGTTGCCATGGGCGAAAGAGCGAACGAAGGCCATGCGGTCGGCGACCCGGGCCATCTGGGGCCAGACCCCTCCGATGCGTAGGCCAGGCACGACGGTCGGCACGTCACCGACGACACTGCGATACTCGGCCGGGGCGTCCATCTTGGGGTCGAAGGTCTCGACGTGGGTCGCGCCGCCGCCGAGCCAGAGCCAGACGACCGATTTCGGGCGGTGGGTGGCCCCCGCGGCCTGGGACTGGGCCCGGAGACGCAAGAGATCGGGCAAGGTCAATCCCGCGACGCCCAAGGCTCCAACCTTGAGGAAGTCACGGCGCGAACTGCCGTTACAGGGGTTGGTCCGAACGGAGCCGAGCAGGCCGAGCATGGTGGGATCCTTTCACATGCTTGGGGCAAAGCGGGACCGCGAGAACCCGAAGGTAGGATCGGGAGGGGCGGGGGGGGGGCGCTTCGCCCGGGGGGAAAGTTGAGAACCGCCGCTATGCTAACGGACCCAGGCGCGGGCGTCAACCGCATCGGGCCACCGGAAAGTAGTCGGGGGCATCGAAGAGCTCTGGGGTCCGCCTGCTCTGCCGAAGGGCTTCCGAGGTCACCCCCAGGCCGCGCCAGCGGCCCCCAGGGGGGTCTCCAAGGCCCGTAAACGGGGTCTCCAGGGCTCGCCACGCTTCTGGGCGCTAGCGCCAGAGCCTCCCAGAGAGTCGCCACGAGGCGTTTTAGGCTCTTGGACGCTTCCGAAAAGCGGATTTCACAGGGTTTCTGGAGCATGCCGCGTCTCCCGGCGCCGGTCCGGGCTCGGGGACGCGGTCCGGGTCTACCCGAGCCGCTCTCCCGTCCGCTCCGGCAACCACGGCAGTCTACCATAATGAACAGACGTATACAATCCGGTTGTGGCCGCCCTGTGAACAGATGCCCCCCAATAGGACTTGGCGACACCCAGGTTAGCGTCGTGGTGCGGCAGGGTAACCCCCTTGCCAATGGGTTTTGACTCAGGCTGGCCGTTCGGACCTGAACCTGGCTTTAAGCCGGCATCACGGTCTGCTATCATAATCACTGACGGCGCCCGTGCCTGGGCCCAGTCCGCCGTTCGCCCCTTGGTCCGTGCCTTCCGCCTGGAGACTGCCATGTCCACTGCCTTCGACACCACAGCCCAGATGGCTCAGGAGCGATACGAAGCGGAGTTGGCCAAGTCCCCGGAGCGGCCCCAGCCGCCCACCACCGTCTCCAGCGTACCCATCGAGCCGCTCTACACGCCTGAAAGCGTCAATGGCTTCGATCCAGAGACCGACCTGGGCCTACCCGGCCAGTATCCGTTCACCCGCGGCGTCCATGCCAGCATGTATCGTGGTCGGCTCTGGACCATGCGCCAGTTCGCCGGCTTCGGCACGGCCCGCCAGACGAACGAGCGCTTCAAGTTCCTGCTCGAAAAAGGGCAAACGGGCCTGAGCACGGCCTTCGACCTCCCCACCCTCATGGGGCTGGATAGCGACGATCCCAAATCGCTTGGGGAAGTGGGACGGCTCGGCGTCGCCGTCAGCACCCTCGATGACATGAACGTGCTCTATTCGGGGATCAACCTCGAAGACGTCTCCGTCTCGATGACGATCAACGCACCGGCGATCGTGATCATGGCCTACTACCTGGCCAACGCCCAGGACGAAGGCTTCGATCTCCGCAAACTCCGGGGGACGATCCAGAACGACATTCTCAAGGAGTTCCACGCCCAGAACGAGTTCGTCTACCCGCCGGAGCCCTCGGTGCGGTTGGTCGTGGACGTGATCGAGTTCTGTGCCCGCCACGTGCCGCAGTGGAACCCGGTCAGCGTGTCCGGCTACCACATCCGCGAAGCAGGCTCGTCCGCGGTCCAGGAGTTGGCCTTCACCCTGGCCGACGGCTTCCACTATGTCGAGCAAGGCATGGTCCGGGGCCTGGACGTCGACGAGTTTGCTGGCCGCCTGAGCTTCTTCTTCAACGCTCACAACGACATGTTCGAAGAGATCGCCAAGTACCGTGCGGCGCGGGCTCTCTGGGCGGAGACGGTCCGGCATCAGTACGGAGCCCGCAAGGAGGCATCCTGGAAACTGCGCTTCCATGCGCAAACGGCCGGCTGCTCTCTCCAGGCTCAGCAACCGCAAGTGAACTTGATCCGCGTGGCCTACCAGGCCATGGCGGCCGTGCTTGGCGGCTGTCAGTCGCTCCACACCAACTCGATGGACGAGACCCTGGCCCTGCCCAGCGAGCATGCCGTGACCCTGGCCCTGCGGACCCAGCAGGTGCTCGCCTACGAGACGGGCGTGACCAACACCGTCGATCCGCTCGGCGGCAGCTACTTCGTCGAGACCTTCACCAAGAAGATGAAGGACGAAGCCCGTCGCTATTTCGAGCAGATCGACGAACTCGGCGGAGTGATCCGCGGCATCGAGACTGGCTTCTTCCGCCGCGAGATCGCGGACGCCAGCTACGGCTACCAGCAGGAAGTCGACGCCAAGCGCAAGCTGATCGTGGGGGTCAACGCATTCCAAGAGAAGGAAGAGAAGCCCATCGATCTTTTGGCCATCGACGAGGCCGTGGAGAAGGAACAGGTAGCGAGTCTACGGGCCATCAAGGCCAAGCGCGACAGCGGGGAAGTCACCCGCCACCTGGACGCGATTCGCCGTGGCGCCGGTGCCAACCAGAATCTCATGCCCATCCTGATCGAAGCGGCCCGGGCCCGAGTCACGGTCGGCGAAGCCGTCAACGCCATGGCCGACGTGTTTGGCCGGTTCACCGTCGGCGGCACCTGGTAGCGACCGAACGCAGCCTGCCATTTCGGCAACGATGCCTTCGGCCGGCGGATGCGATCACATGGCCAATTTGGCAGTCTTGTGTTCGGCCGAGTTCGGACTTGATGCTCTAAGTTCATGAATTTGAATGACTTATGAATCTTGGCCTGTTTCTTAGCCTCGGGCACACGCCTTGCTCTTTCCCGCTGCGACGACCGAACCAAACAAACCGCGTTCAACGCGCTTGGAGACTGGCCCATGGCTGACGAGAAGATCATCGGTATCGACCTTGGCACTACCAATTCGGTGGTCTCGGTCATGGAAGGCAACGAAGCGAAGGTGATTCCCAATCAAGAAGGGAATCGCCTGACGCCTTCCGTCGTGGCGTTCACCGAGAAGGGTGAGGTTCTGGTCGGCGACCCGGCCAAGCGGCAAGCGGTCACCAACCCGAGGCGGACGATCTATTCGATCAAGCGCTTCATGGGGCGTCGGCACAACGAAGTCGAGGCCGAGGAGAAGCTCGTGCCCTATGCCGTCACCGGCGCGGCGGGCGACCTGGTCAAGGTGAAAATCGGCGACAAGGAATACACGCCGCCGGAGATCTCCGCCCTCATCCTCCGCAAGCTCAAGGAAGCGGCCGAAGCCTACCTCGGGCACAAGGTCCGCAAGGCCGTCATCACCGTGCCGGCCTACTTCAACGACGCCCAGCGGCAGGCGACCATTGACGCCGCCAAGATCGCGGGCTTCGATTCCGAGTGGGAGATCGAGGACCCCAAGACCGGCAAGGCGAACAAGCAGCGGATGCGGATCATCAACGAGCCAACCGCCGCCTCGCTGGCCTACGGCATGGAGAAGAAGAAGAACGAGAAGATTGCCGTCTTCGACCTGGGCGGCGGCACGTTCGACATCTCCATCCTGGACGTTGCCGACGGTGTGTTCGAGGTGAAGGCCGTCAACGGCGACACGCACCTGGGTGGCGACGACTGGGACGAGGTCATCATCAACTGGATCGCCGACGAGTTTAAGAGGGAGCATGGCATCGACCTGCGGCAAGACGCCATGGCGATGCAGCGGCTCAAGGAAGCCGCCGAGCGGGCCAAGAAGGACCTGTCCCAGCAGGCGACGACGGAGATCAACCTGCCGTTCATCACCGCCGACGCCAGCGGGGCCAAGCACCTGCAGATGTCGCTGACGCGGGCCAAGTTCGAGCAGATGACCGAGGACCTGATCGATCGCTGCCGCCAGCCGGTCATGCGGGCCCTGAAGGACGCGGGGCTGTCGCCCAAGGACATCGACGAAGTCGTCCTCGTGGGCGGCATGAGCCGCGTGCCGCGCGTCCAGCAGCTTGCCAAGGACATCTTCGGCAAGGAGCCGCACCGGGGCGTCAACCCCGACGAAGTGGTGGCCATCGGCGCCGCCATCCAGGGTGCTCAGCTCTTGCTTGGTGCCAAGTCCGAGGTCCTGCTGCTCGACGTCTCCCCGCTTTCGCTCGGCATCGAAACGCTGGGCGGCGTGATGACCCGGCTCATCGAACGGAATACGACCATTCCCACGTCGAAGACGCAGACCTTCTCGACGGCGGACGACAACCAGCCCGCGGTGACGGTGCGCGTCTTCCAAGGCGAACGGGAAATGGCCGCCGACAACCGCTTGCTCGGCCAGTTCAACCTTGACGGCATTCCGCCAGCCCCGCGCGGCATGCCCCAGATCGAAGTCACCTTTGATATCGATCACAACGGCATCCTCAACGTCTCCGCCAAGGACAAGGGGACGGGCAAGGAGCAGCGGATTCGCATCGAGAGTTCGAGCGGCCTGAGCCAGGGCGACGTCGAGCGGATGCGGCGTGACGCCGAGCAGTTTGCCGCCGAGGACAAGAAGAAGCGCGAACTGGTCGAGGCCCGCAATCGGGCCGACCAGATGTGCTATCAGCTCGAGAAGATGATGAAGGATCAGGGCGACAAGCTCGGCGAGTCCGACAAGGCTCCGCTGACGGCCGCAATCGCCAAGGTCCGCGAAGTGGCCAAGGGTGAAGATGCGGCCGCGATCAACCAGGCCCTCACGGAGTTGGAGGCTGCCTCCCACGCGATGGCCCAGCATCTTTACAAGCAGGCGGCCAGCGGTCCGGCGGGCGCTGGCCCCGAGCCTGGCCCGGCACCCGAGGGCAAGAAGGACGACGTGATCGACGCTGAGTTCGAAGTGAAGAAGTAGTACCGCACCTTGCCGGGGGGCCGAAGTTCGCTTCGGCCCCCTTCTCTTTCGCACTCCGGCTCAGGCCTCGATGCCAACCCTTGCCCGTCCGGCCCTGCGTCTGCGTCCGGAGCACGTCGCCGGCATGGTCCAACATGCCCGACGCTGCCAGCCGGCCGAATGCGTGGGACTGCTGGCTGGCGATCTCGATTTCAACGTCCGAGAGCGCTTCGAACTCGTAAACGAATTGGCCAGCCCAACCCGCTTCCTTTCGGAGCCACGCAGCCTCCTGGCCGCCGAGAAGCGGCGCCGAGCCTTGGGGCTGGAATGGCTCGCCGTCTACCACTCGCACCCCACGACGGCCGCACAACCGAGCCGCATCGACCTAGCCGACCACTGGGCCAAGAGCGTCATGTGCCTGATCATCTCCCTGACGAGTGAGCCGCCTGACCTGCGCGGCTGGTGGATCGCGGACGGTACGTTTCAGCCCGGCTTGCTCAACGTCATTGGCGAGTAGCTGGCGCGCTCCATTAAAGGAAACGGGCAGCCAAGATGGCCGCCCGTTCACGCTAGGAGTCCTAGGGCTGTCCCAGGACAGGGACTACTGGTCGTCCTTCTTGTCGTCGTCGGATTTCTTCTCGTCACCCGTCTGGATTTCCTTGAGGCGAGCCCGTTGAGCGGTGGTGAGGACTTTCTCAACGTCGGACCGCTGTTGGGCCTTGAGCTTCTTGATCTGCTCGTCGAGTGCCCGCAGCTTAACATCGTAGTCGTTCTGAATCTTGTAGATCTTCTGCACCTGCTCTTCGCTGAGGCCGAGCTTCTTGTAGTTGGCAGGCAGTTGCCCCCGCAATCGCGCCTGTGGAGTCTCATCCTTGCCGTCCTGGGCCCAAGCCAGGCCGCCACACGCCAGGCCAAGGATGATGAGCACGCTGCAGACTTTCCTTCCGGACATGTTCGAACTCCTTTTTCACTCTTGAGAAGCTGATAAGGAAACTGGACGAATCTTAGTTCGTGAGACTTGGGCACGCAAGCGAAATGAGTCGGGCCTTTCTCGCTTTTTCCCACGAGAGTCAGACACCGGCGTTGGCCCCTTGGCGCGTCGGGAGTCGCCGTCGTTCGGGCGTTCAGGAGATTAGACCCGAGCGACCTGATTGCTCGTGTCCAGAAAGAAGATCGCGCCGTTGGCATGGGCCGTGAGCAGCCCGCCACGCTCGTCCAGGTGGACCAGATCGCGGATGGGCAGGTCCAACTCGACCGTCGCCAACGGCTTGCCCGTGGGGGACCACCAGCGGAGCGTGCCGTCCTCGCCGGCCGAGACGAACCACTGGCCGTGTCGCGGAAAGGCCAGTGCGGTGACCAGCCCCGCATGACCGGCAATCTCGGCGACGAGCTTGAGGCTCGGCAACTCGAGGAGCCCGATCGTGTCATCCAGCAGCGCCACCGCCGCCAGCGTCCCTTCCGGATGGACCGCCACGCGCCTGGCTCCCAGCGCCGCCTCGGCCGCGAGACTTGGTTGCCCATAGTTCCATAGCTTCATCCAACCGTCCATCCCGTCGACCGTCATTGCATCCAGGCCGACGGACACGATCAGGCTCGTCCCAGGGACGAAGGCAAAGTCCTCGATGAAGCCGCGGCCGACCGCATCGGGAATAAGCAGGATCGGGTCACTTTGATCCAGCCGCCACAAGGCGAGGTAACCATCGGCTCCACCCGAGCTGGCCAGGAGCGGCTCGGTGGGGTGGAACCGAACCTGAGAAACGCGCGTGCGATGCAGCTCCAGGCGGCAGCGGGCCACACCGGACCGGCCGTCCACGATCTCGACCACGCCGCGCGCCAGGCCGACCGCCAGGAGCTGGCCATCCGGCGCGTAGGCGAGTGCCGTCGCATCCGAGGGCATCGTCGTGCCGGCGAGTTGCCGCCCATCGCCCATCTGCCAGAAGTGAACCGTCCTGCCCCCTGTGTTCGCCGCGACCCATTGGCCGGAAGGATGGGTTGCCAGGCGCATGCCGGTGAGCTGCCCCTCGGAGCTGGGCCCCGCGGGCCGACCCGTACGCACATCCCAAAGGAGCAGCCGGCCGTCGGAGCCGCCCGAGAGCAGCCACCGGCCGTCGGGAGCGAAGGCCAACTGCGTCACGTCCCGCGTATGGCCATGCCACCGGGCTACTACCTTGCCGTGGAAGGGATCCCAGATGCGGATGACGTGCTCGCTGTCGACGGTGGCGAGCAGGCTCTGGCGTGCGGAAAAGGCCGCCGCCTGGACCTGGTCGGCATGGCCGTTCAGCACATAGAGGCAATCGCCGGTCTTGGCATCCCAGAGCCGGGCCGTTGTGTCCCAGCCCGTGGATACCAGGAAGCGTCCCTGCGGATGCCAGGTCAAACTGGTCACGTGGTCGGTGTGCCCCAGCCACGAGCATTGCCATAGGCCCATGGACACATTCCAAAGGTGCAATTGCCGAGCCGCGTCGCCGATGGCCAGCGTGTTGCCTTCTGGGCTGAAGCAGAGACAGACGATGGCCGCTTCGCCGGCTTGCCAGCAGCGGATAAGCTTACCCTGCCGCGCATCCCAGAGTTGGACCTGACCGTTGTCATGGCCGGTGGCCAGCCAATCCCCTTTCCGCCCGAAGGCCAGGGCCGTCACCCAGGAGTTTGGCCGCCGGGTGTAGATGGCATCGCCCGTGGTGACGCTCCAGAGCGTCCAGTCGTCCGCGGCTGAGGCCAACCATTGGCCGTCCGCGCTGAAACGCCAATGGATTTCCAGGTCGCTGAGGGCGAGCCGGCTCAGCTCCCGACCCGTGACGATGTTCCAGTGCCGCAGGATGCCGGGCTCTTCGACTGATCGGGCGGTCTGGTCGAAGCCCACGGCCAGGGCCTGGAGATTGCCTTCCAGCCGAAAGCGCGGATCGCCCAAGACTCGCACCACCCGCGGTGGCAGGGGCGAACTTCCAAGAGGTCCAAGGCGCGCGAATTCCGCGCTGCCGGTTGCCGACCGCGCCGGTCTCATGGGCGCCGCGCATCTCCGACGTCGATGGCCGGGCCAGGTCACTACGAGAACCCGGGCCGCACCACCGCCGCGAGAATGATACAACAATTCCAGGCACGATGCACGGAGAAACTGATAGTGGCTTCCCCTGCCCCCGAGCCGGGCTCTTCGCCCACCGCCCCCACGCTTAAGGTCTCGGTCACCGACCAGCAGGAGCGGCTCCGCCTGGATTACCGCTGGCTAAAGGAGTTGGCCCGCGCCGTCCTAGCAGAAGAAGGCGTGGCCGCGGCTCAGGTTAACGTCGTCCTGCTGTCCGATGCCGCCATTCAAGACGTTCATCGCCGCTTTCTCAACCAGGACACTCCGACCGACGTGATCACCTTCCCGCTTTCCAGCCCCGGCGCCAAGAAGCTGCAGGCGGAGATACTCATCAGCACGGACACCGCCGCCGCTGCCGCCACGGACCACGGCGGCCACGCACCCGAACAGGAAGTTGCCCTCTACCTCGTTCATGGCCTCCTCCACCTCTGTGGCTACGACGACCACGAACCCGACGACCGGGCGGCCATGCGCCAGCGGGAAGCTGCCCACCTCGCCCAATTCGGCATCCGCCTCGATTCCGACTTCTAGCCGGCGGGTTTCTCGGCCACTGCCTGGGATGTTTAACTCTGAAACGCGCACGCGGATGTCCTCTCCTCGGACCGGCGCGCGGTTGAGTCAGCAGGGCCGATCGGGTTCGGCCTAGTCTGGTCTCAAACGGAGGGCATCCCATGCTGCCATCCTGGCGTGATGTGGCAGTTCTTTGTGCGACCGCTCTCCTGCTGGGCTGGGCAAATCAGGCTCACGGTCAGCCCACGCTCAAAGGTCCCATTGACGGCCTTCTTGTGAGCGACCCGGCAACGCCCGGATTCATGTCGTTCTTCGGTTCAGGCCACTTGACCCTGATGGGCGCAGTTGCAGTGCGTGCGGAGTTTCAGTTCGTTCCTGGCAACGTACCCGGGACTTTGCAAGGCGTGGGTATCGCCGCGATCGTCGCGGCCAATGGCGATGTCCTGGTGTCCAACGTACGCTGGGTGATCGACCCATCGGGCCAGGGGAAACTCGAGTTTCGTTGGCCTGGCGTGATCACATTCCAGGACGGCACGGTCGTCGCCAGTACCGGGCGGTTCACTTCGCTGCCATTCGGGGGCCTTCGCGGCACCTCGACCCTGCTCGGAAGCGGCAAGACGCGCCTCACCATGACCGGCGAAATCGTCGACCCCGACCCACTCGACTAGTCTCATCGGGCACACCTTAGCCCAGATCTCATGCATCAACCGATCGAGGCAACGCCCAAACTCGCCTTGATCTACAGCCGGCCTCACGTTTCGAGTCCCCAGTTCGGTCAGCTTGCCGGTTGAACACGAAGGGCTTCCAGTTCCTTCGCCATCGGAGCTTGCGATGTTTTCCCAGTTGCATGCCTTGTTTCGAGAGGTTTCACGCCAACTCCGTCCATCGTTGCGGTTGGCTCGAGGGATGTCCAAGACGCGTCTGCGCCTGGAAATCCTGGAAGACCGCTGCCTCTTGGCCACCCGCATCTGGGACGGCGGGGCCTCAACAACAACTGGACGAACGCTAGCAACTGGGCCAACGACATCGCCCCGGTGGCCGGCGACGATCTGGTCTTCCCTTCGAACGTCGCCGACAAGGTCGCCGACAACAACTTCAACAACGGAACCCTCTTCCGCTCCATCAGCGTGCACGGCGGCTACACCCTTCGCGGCGCCAAGATCCTCCTCGGTGAAGGCGGCCTCGTCGGCACGGGCTCCTCCAACGTCATCAACAACGACTTTTACCTGGGCGCCGGCGTAGACCGCACGTTCAACATCAACTCCGGCTCCACACTCTTCGTCGACGGGCAGATCGAAGGCGGCAACGGCATGGCCAAGACGGGGGCCGGCGACCTGTCGCTGCGGGCCAACAACTCCGACCTCGGCCAGACGGACATCGTGGCCGGCCGGCTCTTCATTGAGAAGGACAACGGCCTGGGGGCCTTCAGCACGGCCGCCCGGACGATCATCCGCGGCGGAGCGCAGCTCCTCATCAACGACAATGCCATCGGCA
>CALLZJ010000421.1 GCA_937858435.1 uncultured bacterium | reverse complement strand
TGTGGGGCCGCCATGGCTTCGGCCGCCTTGCTCGTCCGAGGCTATGGGCACACTTGCGGAGTGGCCGCCGTCATTACCGGGTGCGGAAACAACTACGGCCCCTACCAATTCCCCGAGAAGCTCCTGCCACTCTTCATCTGCAACCTAATGGCTGACCGGCTGGTTCCGGTGTACGGCGATGGCCAGCAGGTCCGCGACTGGATTCACGTGGCCGACCACTGCCGGGCCATTGAACTTGTCTGGCGGCAGGGGCGCGCGGGCGAGGTTTACAACATCGGCGGCGGCGCGGAGCGGACGAACCTGGAGATGACCCGCCTGTTGCTCAAGCTGCTCGGCAAGCCGGAGTCGCTCATCCAATACGTGGCCGACCGTCCGGGTCATGACCGCCGCTACGCCATCGACTGCAGCAAACTCACTCGGGAACTGGGCTGGCGCCCCCAGGTGACACTCGAAAAGGGGCTCGCCGAGACGGTGCGCTGGTACCAAGAACGCCAGGACTGGGTCGCGCAGGTTCGCAGTGGCGAGTACCTGACCTACTATGAGAGGAATTACGGGCAGCGGACCGGGGCGAAGCCCCAGAGTCCAACCCCGAATGCATGAACCGATTCGGTCCGGCCGTCGTAGCGTAGAGGGAGAATCGTGCCGGGGGGTCCGGCATGCTCGAGGCTCGTATGAGGAGTCGCATCCATGAGCCGTCTGCTTGCGTTGGGTTTGCTGTTGTCCGTGTGCTGTCTGCCCGTGTGGGCGGAAGACCTGAAGTCGGGGCTGCCGGTAGGTAGCGCCCCGATGCCGTTCCACCTGCTGAACGTCGTCAACGCCGACGATAGCAGCCTGAACGGCAAGGAAGCCTGCCTGGTGTGCCAGTATGGCGCTAAGCCGGTCGTGCTGGTGTTCGCTCGGTGCTGCGATTGTTCGAGCACGGCGGCGTTGGCCAAGAAGCTCGACACGGCCGTGGCCAAGGTGGGCAAGGACAAGATGTCGGCGGCGCTCGTCTTCATGACGGAATCGCCGGAAATGGCCCAGAAGCTGCAGTCCTTCGCGGGCAAGAATGAGCTGAAGAACGTCAGCTTGGCCGTCATGGGCCCGAACGGCCCCGACGGCTACAAGATCAACGACAAGGCCGGCGTGACGGTGCTGATGTACCGCAATCGCAAGGTCATCGCCAACCATGCTTTCGACAGCATGTGCGAGACTTGCGTCGAGAAAGTCGTGGCCGACCTCACGAAGGTGATGGGCTAAATCGCTGAAATAGTCCCAAGACCGTCATGCGACTGCCTTGGGACCTGACAGAACAGGGGCGAGCGTGCCTGGGACAACCCAGTTCACACGCTCGCCCCTGCTTTTTCACGTGGCCTGGAGCGCCAGCGTTAGGAGGGACGCACCGGCATGGCACCGCCCGTCGGTGCTGGCACCTTGAAATTCACATACTCGATGCCGGCACCGGTCGCCGCGTCGATGATCGCGATGATCGCAGCCCACTCCACCCCCTGGGCATCGATGACGAGCTTCTTCTTCCTCTCCTTCTGCACCAGGTCGCGGAGTTCATTTCTAAGATTGGCCGGCGGAGTTTCCTTCTTCTCGACCAGGAAGACGGTGCGGCCGTCAACTTTCATGGCCTCGACGACGATCATCTGCTTGCGGACGTCGGCTTCGCTGACCGTTACCGGGCCCTTGTTCTCCTTCTTGCCCTCGGGCATGTTCAGCACCTTTTCCATCACCGACATGGTGGTGGCCAGGATGAAGAACACCAAGAGCACGAGGCAGACGTCGATCAGCGGGTTCATGTCGATGTGCTGATCCTCCACCTCATGCTCTTCCTCGGACTCGTCGATGGCGGCGACGAGTTCCTCGAACACGGGATGGTCGGACAGGGTCTGCCACTTCTTCTCGCCGGGCCCCTGCACTTCGTCCTCGGAATCCCAGACCCCGTCCCGCAGCCCCTCGGCGATCTGCGTCACCGTCTGGTCGCCCGTGAACTTGGTCTCGCCTTGATGGCGTACTTTCCAGCTCATGGCGCGCCTCCCGAGCCTTCGGCCCGTTTTTCTTTGACGTTCGCCTTCACTGTACAGTCTAACTCCTTGAGCTTCACCGTCAGGTCGCGGACCCGCTCATAGGGCAGTTTCGCATCCGCCCGAACGATGACGTCGGGGACGTCTTGCCGACGACTAATGGCTTCCCGGACCTGCTCGACGACCTGGTCTTCCGTCAGTTCATGAGCGGGGCCGATGTTGTCGCCGTAGTAGTAGACCGTCCGATTCGGGTTGCCGCCCGGGTCGGGCTCCAGGTTCACGTAGAGGGCCTTCTTACGATCGGAAATCTCGGCAAACTCGGCGGGCGGCGTATCGATCTTGGTGGTCGTCAGCAGGTCCTGAGCCGTCATCATGAAGAAAACCAGCAGCACCATGCTGATGTCGATGAGCGGGATCATGTCGGGGTCTTCTTCCTCTTCCTCGGGCTTGCGCCCCGAAATCGACGCCGTGATTTCGTCGAGCGCCTCCGCGTCGGTACGTGGATCGGACTCGGGCGGTGCTGGCGCCAGGTAGGGCTTGAGGTAGGGGTTGTCCGAGATGTACTGCCAGTTGGCCTCGTTGGCCGTGCGAACACAATCGCGTTCCGTGATGCGATGCTCTTGGAGCCAGTCGCCCACGACGGAAAACGGCACGCCGCGGTAGACGCGATTGGCGGTCACGAGCCACACGTCGAAGAACTGTGGAATCTGAGTCGATGGCTTCATGGAGCGGTGCTCACGAAGGTTCGGGCGAAACAGGCCGCGACCGCGGTCGCAGCCGAGCGCTGGAATACAGGGCCACGATGGACACCCAAGGAACCGAGCCGTCGGCTGCCACCCACCAGCCCGGTGGATGGCAGCGGACTCGCATAGCTAGCGGCCCGCGGGCACGGCAGCACGCCCCACCGAGGCGGCCTGAGCCGGCTGCGGCACGGTTAACGTGCCCGCCTTGGCGGCCTGGACCAACAGGATCAGCTTGTTGCCGAGGTTCCGCATCTTCAGCTCATACTTGTGGATCCACGCCTTGCACAGGGTGTGGGTGAAGACGAGCGGAATGGCGGTCAAGAGTCC
>CALLZJ010000420.1 GCA_937858435.1 uncultured bacterium | reverse complement strand
GCATACGAGATAAGCTAGTGACTGGAGTTCAGACGTGTGCTCTTCCGATCTTCGTAGGCCATCTGGCTGGGACGGGCCTCAAGAGCGAAACGCAGTCCGAGCCGGCCGGCGGCTTCCAGGAGCGGCCGCCAAGTTTCGGCCCAGCGCTGGGTCGCTTCCCGCAGAAGCTGCGGCGCGGCGGGCGGGTCCTGGAGCAGATAACGCGTCAGGGGCGAACCCATCGAGCCGACGATCAGCGTCACGCCCAGCTTCTGTGCAGCTTGGAAGACGCTCCCCAGCTCGGCGGCGGCCCGGCTCTTGACCCCCGCCGGTTCGCCGTCACCCCAGACGTAGTCCGGCACGAGCTGGGCGTGGCGGGCATCGAGTTCATCGCCCAGGACCTGCCCCAGGCCGTGGACGCTGAGCGCGGTCAGCCGCAGTTCATTTTTCTCCAGCGTTTCGAGGAGCCTGGGGAGGTAGTCGGGCTGGCTGTCGGCGCGGCCCGGGGAGAAATGCTCACCGGCACAGGCCAACTCGAGCGCGCCATAGCCCCATTCGTTGGCCTGGGCGGCCAGATCGTCGAGCGGCAGGTCGAGCCAGCCGGAACTCTGCAAGGCCAGGAGCCGAGCCATGCCGTCCTCCATGCGTCAGTGACCAGGCACTGGCGTGGCCTCACGCCATGTCCCGCTCGCGGCCGAACCCTCCCGGCGTCAGTTGGAACTCGGCGTGGACTCGTCCTTGGGCGCGTCGCTCGCGCCGTTGGCGCCCGGCGCCTCCGCGGCCGCCGGCAGCGGACTGGCCGGCTCAGCCCCCGGAGCGGGCGGGAAGGTCATCGATTCCTCGCTCTCCTCCAGGAACACTTCGTCCATGTCGGTGTCGTCCACCTTCTTCCGCATGAGGAAGTAGACGACCGTCTGCGACGACCAGAAGAAGCTGTAGGCGAAGCCGATGAGGAGCAGGAAGACGGCGTGCATCCAGAAGGCCATGATGCCCGCCGCCAGCACCTGATACCAACTCATGTCCTTGACCAGCGTCTCCAGATCGTTGTTGCCGATCAACAACTCGCGCCAGCCATAGGAGGTCGGCGCATAGACGAAGAGCGTCGAGAGCGGGTCGGAATCGCGCCAGTAGTTGTAGAGCGGCATCAGCCCCACGCCCCACTTGGCCAAGTAGACGGCGAGCGAGCCGAGCAGCACCACCACGAAGACCGTGACCAGCCCGTAAAAGAAGGCCAGGACCAGGTAAAAGATGTACTGCCAGGGGCGCTGGTAGACATAGGCGTAGCACCGGCTGATGGCATCGAACGCATCGGTTCCCTCGACGCTGATCGTGGCGTACATGATGGGCCAGCCGATGTAGCCGACCAGCAAGAAGGTCATGGCGATGCCGCCCAAGATCGGCAGGAACCAGAGCAACGAAGCCACGATCTCGACAAAGGGCAGCGCAAAGAGGAAGAAGGCGACCACGGTCATAAGGACGCCGATGACGGCGACGCCGGCCAGGGGCAAGAGCGGCCCGAGGAAGAAGGGCACGAAACGGTCCAGGGAGTAACGTACCGCCTCCATCATGCCGATCCGCTCGCGGCGGGCGAACTGCACGGCGACCATGCGGGTGATGGCGCCGCCGAAGACGGCCCAGACCGCAGCCGTGTAGAGCAGGCCGATCAGGTAGTAGTACCAACTGGACTCGCGGGGCGTGCTCCGCAGGAGCCCGAGGACCGGGCCGATGAAGCGCTGGAAGGGCTCGAACTGGACGGGAACGCTCTTGGCGTCGCCGAAGAGGAAGTTGGCCCGAGCGAACTCGCCGGGATTGACTTCCCGCGCCGCGAAGACCGGATTGGCGCCGCGTTCGACGTTGCCCGGCCAGACGCCGTAGGAACTGTCCTTGGGCCCCATCACCATCCCGAGCAAGGCCCAGCCCATCCAAAGCAAGAAGACAGCCGCCGAAGCGAGCAACATCTTGGCGGGGTCGAGGGCGATCTGGAAAGCTCGGAAGATTTCGGTCCAGGGCAACCACTGGCGCACGCTGAAATCACGGCTCTCCGTCTTCTCGTCGGGCATTCGAGACTCCTTGGTGCAATGCGGCGCACTGGGATGCCAGTCAGTCGGACCGGCTCTTCCCCCAAGCACTTCCGATCCATCCTCGGTCCAGGACGGGCGTATTATAGTTGAAGCGCTAGGAGAGGGGAGAGGGAGGAGGCTGCTCACTTCTGCTAACTTTCCCAAAGTGCCTCTGCCGGGCGCTCCCAGCCCGCGGCCGATTGTCCCGGCTTGCCCGTTGCAATCACCCGACCCGGCCCTTATGATCCATGGGTCGATGCCGCCCACAGGGTCGGGCCGATAGCCCGGCCCGTTGGCCGCTTCCGAGGATGGCTTCATGTCCGCCGCGACGGCTTCGGCCGCTTCCTTCACGCAACTCATCGAACGCGTCCAAGCCCGCGACCCGGATGCCTGCGCCGAGTTCGTTCAGCTCTTTCAGACCGAGGTTTTCCGCACGGTCCGCCTGCCGCTCATCGGCATGGGACTCCAGGATCTCATCGATCCGATGGACATCTGCCAGACCGTCTTCGCCAGCTTCTTCAGCCGCGTGGTCGGGAGCGGCTACGAGCTCAAGGATCAGGCCCAGGTCAAGAATCTGCTGCTGACCCTGGCGCGGAATAGGGTGCGGGACGCCTCCAGCCGTTACCTCTCCCAGCGGCGCAATCGGACGCAGGTGGCGCCGGTCAGCGCGGACTGCCCGCGTGGCGTGCCGGACGACTCGTCCACGCCCAGCAGCCTCGTGGGCCGAAACGAATGGGTCGAGAAGATTCGCGGCCACCTGTCTCCGGAGGAGCGGGCCGTCGTCGAACAGCGGGCCCTGGGCCAGGACTGGGCCGCCCTGGCCAAAGAGAGCGGCTGCACCCCCGAAGACCTTCGCAAGAAGATGGACCGAGCGATCGAGCGCGTCAGCCGGCAGCTCGGACGCAACTAGCCCATCGCCATGCACATTCTCGTCACCGGCGCGACCGGCCATCTGGGCCCCTATGTCATGCGCGAGCTTGGAGCCCGCGGCCTGCCGACCACGGGCTGGAGCCGCGGCATCCAGCCGCCGAGTGCGGTCGGCACCCTCCAGACCGTCGACGTCGCCGACCCGGATGACATGGCGCGCACGGCCGATCTCCAGCCCCCCACCCACATCCTCCATGCCGCCGCCCTGTCCGCCATCGCCGACTGTCACCGCGACCCCGAGGCTGCCGAGAGGATCAACGTCCAGGGCACGCGCCACCTCGTCAGCCTCGCCCGGCGGCTGGGGGCCAGGCTGCTGGTGGTCTCGACGGACCTGGTTTTCGGTGGCAGCCAAGGCCATTACTGCGAAGAAGACGTCCCCCGGCCACTCTCGGTCTATGCCCGCACCAAGAGGCGCGCCGAGGAGATCGCTTTGGGTGATGCCGCCGGGCTGGTGGTCCGCGTGAGCTGGCTGCTCGGACCCAAGCTCCATGGCCCGCCGCGCTTTCTGGATGAGGTCGTAGCTCGACTGCGGAGCGGCCAGCGCGTCCGCCTGTTTGCCGACGAGTACCGCTCACCCCTGGCCCTGACGACAGCCGCCAGCGCCCTCGCCGACCTGCTCCTGGGCTCCACCACGGGGCTGCTGCATCTGGGCGGCCGGGAGCGGCTCAGCCGCTGGGAGATGGGCGTACGGCTGGCCCAGCATCTGGGTGTGCCCACGGATCTCGTGGAAGCGGGTAGCCAGGCCGAGGTGGCCGCCCCCGAGCCCCGTCCCGCCGATGTCTCCCTCGACAGCAGCCGTTGGCGGCAGCTCTACCCGGACCATCCCTGGCCCGACTTCGCCACGAGTCTAAAAGAAGTCCTGCCCCCATCCCTGACGACGGAACGGAGCTAGGCGGATGGCGGGGCGACGGCGGGGCCATCGTGCCATTGGACCTGGCCATCGATGGCGAACTCGACGCTGCCCGACTTCCAGGCCGGCAGCAGCTCCTCACCCTGGGCGTGGGCCAGCATGAGCGTGAACAGGTTCTTACGGCTCATGGCCCTCAGCCCCAGGTAAGACGTGGAGAGGCGGGGGTTGATCTCGATGACAACGTCGTTCGCGGGGTTGTCCCCTTCGTCGAGGAGTAGATCGACGCTGACATAGCCAAGCAGATCGGGGACCGTGGCCAGGGCCCGGCGCGCCAGTTCCGTGGCCCGTTTCGCCAACGGCTCGGGAATGGGCAAGACGCCGCCGGCGTAGTGGAATCGACCCTGAGTCGCCAGGCGCTGCCAGCCGGCCAGGAGTGGCATGAGAGTCCCACCGGGGCCTGCCAGGAAGGCGACACTGACCGGCTTCCCGGAATGGAAGGGCTGCCAGATGAAACGGGAGCCGCGCGGGTTCATCTCGGTGGAAAGGCGCATCTCCTGCGACCCGGCACCGTCCCGCCACTTGCTCAC
>CALLZJ010000419.1 GCA_937858435.1 uncultured bacterium | reverse complement strand
GCACTACGAGGTTTACGGGCGCCCGTCCCCTCGCCCAAGCTGGCCCGAATGATGTCAGCTTCGTTGCCGATGCCGACCACGAACGGGCCATGGCCAGCACCCGCGCCGGACTGCTGGTCGTTCGGCCTGGCGTGGCGGGTGGTTCGATTCCCACACTTGAAGAGAAACGGAGGGGGGCGTGGAGGGGAAAAGGGGAGGACACGGCGGGCGCCCGAACAATCTTCGCGCTCTTTCAGCCCGCCTCTGCTCCCAAGGGTTGGGGTATCCATTCGACAGCCGCGATCGACCCGTCCGTCGTTCTCGGCGAAGGGGTCGACGTGCATGCCCACGTCGCCATTGGAGCCGGCAGTCGCGTGGGCAAGCGCTGCCGTCTCTTCCCGGGCGTGGTCATTGGCCAGAACTGCGTCCTGGGCGACGACGTCACGCTCCATCCGAACGTGGTGCTCTATGATCGGGTCACGCTGGGTGACCGCGTGCAGATCCACGCCAACGCCGTGATCGGAGCCGACGGCTTCGGTTACCGCCTGCGTGAGGGACGGCAGGTCAAGATTCCGCAGCTCGGCGGCGTGGTCATCGAGGCGGATGTCGAGATCGGTGCCTGCACGATCATCGACCGCGGCACGTTTGAACCCTCGCGGGTCGGCGAGGGAACCAAGATCGACAACCTGGTCATGATCGGCCACAACTGCCAGATCGGTCGGCACAACATGCTCGTGAGTCAGGTGGGCATCGCCGGTTCCTGCACGACTGGCGACTACGTCGTCATGGCGGGGCAGGTGGGCGTCGCCGACCATGTTCACATTGGCGACAAGGCCGTGCTCGGTGCCCAGTCCGGCGTCCCCAAGGACATCCCCCCTGGCTGGAAGGTGCTCGGCGCCCCGGCGCGGCCCGAACGGGACGCCAAGGTGATCCTTCTCAGTCTGGACAGGCTGCCGGAGATTCGGCAGGACCTGCGGACGATCAAGCGGCACCTGGGGCTCGCCGGGTAAGCGCACGAGCCCAGAGCAGCCATGAGCCAGGAACTTCGATCTCCCGTGCCCCCCGCGGATCGACCCATCGGCCTGCTCGCCGGCTGGGGTCGATTTCCGATCCTGTTCGCCGAGAAGGCCCGGGCGATGGGGTTGGCCGTCGTTTGCGTAGGCATCCGGGGCGAGGGTGATCCGATCCTCCGCTCGCTCACCACGAAGTTCCACTGGGCGGGGGTGGCACGGATGGGCCGTATGATCCGCTGCTTCAAGGCGGCGGGCGTGCGCGAGATCGTCATGGCCGGCAAGATTCACAAGCAGATCATGTACCATCCCTGGCGGTGGCTGCGGCTTCTGCCGGACTGGCGGACCATCCGCTTCTGGCACCGGCGCTGGCTGAAGGACAACAAGGACGATTCGCTGCTGCTTGACATGATCGCCGAATATGCAAGCGAGTGAATGATGTTCCGCGCCGCTCTCGATTTCTGCCCCGAGTTGCTGGTTCAGCCAGGCGTGCTCACTCGGCGTCAGCCGACCCTTGAGGAGCAGGCCGACATCGTTTTCGGCTGGCGGCTGGCCAAGGAAATGGGCCGGCTCGATGTGGGCCAGAGCGTGGCGGTCAAGGAACGAGCGGTGATCGCGGTCGAAGCCATCGAGGGGACCGATCGCATGATCCTGCGGGCCGGAGAGCTGTGCCGGTCTGGCAGTTTCACCGTCGTGAAAGTGGCCAAGCCCCAGCAGGACATGCGCTTTGACGTGCCGACCGTGGGGCCGTCCACGCTGCGATCGATGCACGAGGCCCGGGCCCGAGTGCTGGCGGTGGAGGCGGGCAAGACGATCATCATCGACGAGGCCGAGACCCTGGCCGAAGCCAACCGGCTGGGGATACTGATCGCGGCCTTCCATGACCCTGAGGCCGAACTCAAAAGGCTGGCGGCTTAGCGGCTTCGTATCCTGAGTTCCGCGCAACAGAAAACCCGCCGGGCTTACTCGGCGGGTTCAACGATTCTTGCGTGGGCTTAGACGATGGACGAGAAGGCGACTTCACGATTGGCCTGATCGCGGTCCTTCTTGGCCATTTCATCGTGAATGACGGGATGCCAGGTTGATTCCCGCTGCGGGCGCGGCACCCAGTTATTCCGGGCCCAGGTCCGCATGCGCAACTCTTCGATAAAATCCAGGTCCAAGCTCGACTCACGAATCATGTGCCACCTCTTGAGGGAAACAGGTTGCACCAACGTAAGGTCCGTCGGTAGGCCATCATATCGGCTATTCCGTGGCATTCAAGCAACTCGGGCCCCATTCTTCATGATTTTTTCCGATTTCTGGCAAGATGGGCAGGGTCAGGAAAACCGGTCGGAAAGGTCCGAAATTCACGTCTCGACTTCGGCATTCGGCTCAAGCGGTGGGCGGCCTCCCGCCATGGTCCGCCGCCCAGCACCTGGCTAGAAAGCCAATAGGGTCCGTACCTCATTCGATGCGAATCCGAGCCATGTCACGCCCCGGCGTCCTGGTCGTTCTTCTCACCATTTTGCAGACTTTCACGGCTGGTTGCAAGCCGGTGCCCGTCGCTTCCGTGGCAAGCAAACCCCGGGGCCAGGAGTTCGACGCCGCGGCCATTCGGCTGGTCTTTCTGAAGTCGGCTCAGGTTGACCCCGCCTCTGACTTGCCCCCGCTATTCGTCGAACTCGGCCGCCAGGCCGTGCTCATGGCCCTCCGTAGCGATCTTGGCCTGGCGACCAAGGACGAAGCCGTTGGCGACTTCGAACCCTACCCACCTGACGCCAGCGCCATGGTCCTACATCTCGCCGTCTCCGGCTCTCCGTCGGAAGGATGGCGTTTCACAGCCTTTCGGCTTGCTGGCGCTGGGGAGCGGATCGTGCTCTGGGAAGGGTCCGTGCTGCCGCCGAAGGATGGTGATCTACGCGAGTTCTATCCCCGGCTCCTTGAGCGACTGGTCGACCCCAAGCACTATCCCATCGCCGAGCGGTTTAGGGCAGCGGGGTTCCAGCCGCGCCAGCGGGAAGAACCGCTCTCCGAGGTCATGCATGTGGAGGAAGCGGACCTCGAGACGGCGAACGTTCTTCGGCTCGCGCGGACCGTCCAGCGTCTGCATGCGGCGGTCTGGCCCAGACAGTGGGATGCCACAGCCCACGCGCAGATGGCCCGGGGCTATGCACGGCTCGGCCTGATGCACGCGGAAGCGCATCCGACCTGGGCGGCTCGGGCCTTGCTCCACGCCGCCCGGGCACGGCAGATGGATGGTGAGGCCCCGGCTACACGGACCGCCTGGTGCGAGGCGCTGACGGTCGCCCAGTTGCACGCGGCAGCCGAAGCCGCCCGCGGGCCTCTCTCCGAGAATGCAACACCCCGGGCCAAGGCCTGGCAGGCGCTGGCCCGTTACGATGTGGCGACGCTAGAGGCCCTTTGGAACGAGACCCGGGATCCGGCCCTTGGCCAGCTTTGGGTCCTGGGTCTGCGAACCTCCACGCACGTGACCCTCCAACGCAGCAGGGCCGCGGCCGCCGTGGTCGATTCCGAGGTCGGCGCGCTGCATCTCTTCGAAGCCATGGCCGATCCGTCCCGCAGCGAACGCGCAAGCGCCGACCGCTGGGAGCAACTGGTGGAGTGCCTGCCCACCTTCCCCGGCATCCCTGCCGTCGTGCTCGAGCTGCTCGAGAAGAAGCAGAATCTCCGCCACATCCTCGGCAACCTGGTTGAATTGGGGCGGCGTCCGCAAGACGTCCGGGAACCCTCTTGGTCGTCGCTGAGCCGCCACTTGCAGGACCTGGCGCTGGGACAGACGGCCGTCTTCATGAATTCGCGTCGCGCTTCCGAATCTGACATTGGGCCTTTCGATGATGTCCAGAAGCTCCTCGTGGACCACCCCTTTAGCAAGGACCTGATCGCCAGGATGAAGAAAGAGGACCCGAGTCAGCCAGATGAAACAGCCTGGACTGCCGCCATGTTGGCCCGACCTCTCCTGCCGCCGGCCAACCCGTTCGTGTCGACATACGTCGATCAACTCCGCCTGCAGCATCAGCTCAGCCCACGCCATCCCCAGGTGCTGGCGCGATTGCTGCTGGACGACGTCGAGCAAGGGGCCGATTGGCTGGCCAAGGCTGAGCCCCTGGCTGCCGACCATGCTGACCTGCTCATGAGCCTTGCCCTCTTTCTGGAGAGCGAGGGGGAAAGGGAGCGGGCCGGAGCAGCATGGAAACGCCGCGCCGAACTTTCACCGGACTCCTCGGCCTATGGACGGCTCGCCCGCTGGTACCGGAACGGTAACGACCGCGAGGGATTTCAGGCCACGATGGACCGCTACCTCGAGATTTGCCCTGACCCCTTCGAGAAGATGCAGATTCTGGTCGGCATCGGCGAGCATTGGCTGACCTGGGGCGAACCCGCCAGGGCCAAGCCCTACGGACGCAAGGCAGCCCTAACCGGCCTGACCGAGGGCATGCTTTTCGGCATCAAGTGTCTGACCATCGCCGGCGATCTGGAGCAGGCCGAGCAGTTCGCCATCCGCTTCGTTCGTTCCCACCCGAACCGGCCTGACGTTTGGCTCAACTGGTGCCTGTACACGGGCACTGGCGATGTGGATCGGGCCTGGAAGGTCGTGGACGACTACTTCGCCACCCTTGCGGGCGAGGGCAACGCCTACGACTGCAGGCTCCGCGAAACGGTCGCCCTGCTGCGCGGCCAGCCCGAAGCCGCCCTCGCTGCCTTCACCCGGTCTTGGGAAACGGACCCGAGCACGGAGACGCTCCTGCATCTCGCCGTGCTCTATGCTGAAGTGGGACGGCTTCTCCCGGAACCGCTGCGCGATGCTCTCAAGAGGGTCGACGCGGAGTCCGGTACCAAGGCTCAAGCCCTCACGGCAAGACTACTCTTGAGTTCAGACGCCACGGACCCCGCCCAGTTGTTCGCTCAGCGTTTGCAACTCGAGCAGGCCCCGGCGTTCGAGGGCTACATCCTCGGACGGTGGATGGAACTGAAGGGCAACAAGGACTTGGCAAGCGCGTGCTATCGCTTCAGCGTCGCCGCCGGGGATTGCTTGGATCGAGAGAGCGTGCTGGCGGCGGTGCGTTTGCGGCAACTGGCGGCGTCACGCCAGCAATAGGAAAGGCGGCCGGAGCATTCCTACCCCGGCCGCCCCAAATGGACCTACATCTTCTCCCAGGACACTCGGGGCGCGTCGGCCCAGAGGTTCTCCAGGGCGTAGTACTCGCGGGACAACGGGTCCATGATGTGGACCACGACGTCGCCGAAGTCCTGCACGATCCACTTGCAGCTTTCGTAACCTTCCTGACCCAGGCGCTGGTCGCCCAGGTTCTGAAGCTTGGCGTCGATCTCCTCGGCGATGGCGTGCATCTGGCGTTTGCCAGCCGCCGTGGCCAGGAGCAAATAGTCGTAGAGAGGGGTAAGGCCGCGCATGTCCAAGACAAGAATGTCTCGGGCTTTGTTGTCGCTGGCGAGGTGAGCACAAGTGACGACCCGCTCCAGCGACGAAGGCAGGGCCGAAGGCTTCACGGCACGATGGGGCGCGGCAGGAGCGATCAAGAATCCACCCTCCTTCCTCCTTTGCAACGTCGGACCCCGGAGAGGAAGGGAGCGTTTGGTGCCAAAGCCAGTGGCTTGAGGGCCGTGGGCACGCTCCTTTCATCAAACGGGGTGCGAGAGACTAGCCGGCTCTTTCCAGCAGGCACACATCCTGAGGACGCTTGCCGGCCCGCAACTTGTCTTCATTAATCATCGCCCCGCCCTCGAATCAGGTCAAGGGAAATGGGCACCCCGCCGGGTTTTCTTCATCCCGGACACACGGTCCCTTCCCACGGTTCGGTAGCGACCGCAGCCATGGCGAGGGGCCAAACGCGGCCTCTCCCGGGGGGTCGAGGCGGTCTGGCACTAGCCCAAATTCCCCACCCTCTACAAGGTGGAGCAGGGCCCCGCCTCGCTGAAAAACTGGCCTTTTCGATTCAAGAGGCTGCCGGTATAGTGCCGCCCGCTTAGGGGGGAGATCGAGCAAGGATGCTCGATGGCGGGCAAGGATGCCCGGCTCCTTCCGACGAGCCCGGCCGCAGTTCTCGCGGCCTTCCGCTACCTCGTGTGACTGGCCTCTGGAGTGGCGGCGTGGATTGCCGTGCCGCTTGGCGGCGGGCTCTTCCTGGTCCTTGCCTCAGGTGAAGCATGCGCAGTCTCGTTTGGGTGACGACGTTGACGTTGGTGGCCACCGCGGTGGCCGCCGTGGCCACGGTTGAATATCGCCGCCGCTGCTGCGGCCCGGTCGATCAGCTCGATCTTCCCCTGTGGGCCACCGCGAAAATC
>CALLZJ010000418.1 GCA_937858435.1 uncultured bacterium | reverse complement strand
ACTCCCAAGCCCGCGATCTCCGCCTGCCCGTCGTGGACGGCAACGTCCAGCGCGTGCTGGCCCGGTTGTTCCTCTGCGATGAGGTCGCCACCCGGCCGGCGGCGCGGAACTGGTTCTGGTCGGCCGCGACCACGCTCCTACCCCGGCGCCACGTCGGAGCCTTCAACCAGTCCCAGATGGAGCTCGGGCAGACCATCTGCACGCCACGCTCGCCGAACTGCTCCGGCTGCCCGCTGCGGTCGCTTTGTCTGGCTCGGCAGCACGGACGCCAGGAAGGCGTCCCGGTGCGGGCGGCGCGGCCTCGGACTACCGCCGTCGCCGAGGTCGCTCTGTTCGCGGAGCGGAACGGCCGCTGGCTGGTGGTCCAGCGACCCGCGAATGGCCGCTGGGGCCACTTCTGGGAGTTTCCGCATGGCGAACGCCAGCCCGACGAGGAAGCCGCTCAGGCCGCCCAGCGCGTGCTCCGCGACCTGGCCGGCCTAAGCGGTTCTCGCCCGAAGGTGTGCGGCACCGTGAGCCATACGGTCACGCGCTTCGCCATTACTCTTACGGCCGTGCGGCTCCGGGCCGGCCCCGGTCGTTGCCACACCCCCGAGCACGCCGCCCATCGCTGGCTCACTCTCGCCGAGATCGCCAAGCTGCCCCTCAGCCGCCCGCAGCGGCAGTTGCTGGAGCTGTTCGAACAATACGCCCAAAGGTAGCCGCAGACTCTAGTCTGCGCAACGGACCGCGCCCTCCCGCGGGCTGATGCTTCCGCCTCCCCCACCAGGGCCAACCCAGCCGCTGGCCGGCGTGGAACCCCGCCGTCAGGGCCAGCCCGCCCGCCTGCGTCGCGCAGAAGCCGAGCAGGTCCGCCGGCGCACCCGCTTCCAGCCGAGGTAGCGGCAGCCCCAGCAGTTCACGCGGCCGAGTCACCGCCAGAGCCAGCAGGTCCGGCGTGCCCAGTTCCCCCAGCCGGGCCAGGGCGTCGATGCACGCATCGGTGAAGCACCATGACCCCGCGAGCAACCCCGAGCCCACCAGCACGACCGTGCCCTCCGCCCGCACCTCGACTTGCTGGTCCCACTGACCATACACCCCAGGCGGCATTCCACCCCAGGGACTCACGTCGCAGGTCAGCACCAGTCGGCGGGGCGTCTTGCACCGCACCACGCAGCGCAGCACCGCCTCGGGCAAGTGCCGATCGTCCGCGATCACGCTGGCCCACAACTCGTCGCAGCCAAGCTGCTCCCACAACAAGTTCGGATGACGGGGCAACTCCCGCGGCGCGCCGTTGCCCAGATGGGTCGACAGCCGGGCGCCCGCGGCCACCGCCGCCTGCACCTCGGCCGGCGTCGCGGCCGAATGACCCAGGGCGACCACCACCCCCTCCGCCGCCCGGCGCCGAATGAACTCCAGGGCTCCCGGAAGTTCGGGAGCCAGGGTCACCAGCCGAATGCGACCGGCCGCGAGCCGCTGGAGTTCCTGAAACTCTGCCTCGTCCGGCAGCCGCACGTGCTCCCGCGGATGAGCCCCCCGGGGCCCGTCGGCCGCGGCGATGTAGGGTCCTTCCAGATGAAAGCCGGGGAGCGCTGCCGCCAGGTCCGGCGCGGTCGCCACGGCCTCGGCCAGGGTACGGAACGCATGCCGCAGCGTGGCCGGCGCTGACGTGACCACGGTGGGCAAGAGCGGCCCGATCCCGTGGCGGGCACAATGGGCCACCACGTCCCGAATCTCGGCCAGGGACAACTGCGGCGAAGTGAAGCTGCGGCCGAGGGCCCCATTGATCTGAATGTCGCACAGGGGTGGGGAGAGCCAGTCGACCAGGAGATCGGGAGACAGAGCCGGATCAGCCGGCGTCGCCGCCACGATCCGATCGCCCTCCAGTCGCAAGTCCGTGAGCGTACCCGTTTCGAAGTGCCGGCCGCGGAGCAGCATGGCGGGTCCCATCGGTCCTAGGCGTCGGCGGCAAAGACGTTGAACTCCAGATACTGCAGGTGGAGGTAGCGTTCACTCCGCTGAAGCAGTTCGCGGTGCGTGCCCTCCGCTTCGAGCCGACCCTTGTGCAGCAGGAAGACGCGGGTGGCGGCCCGGATGGTGCTCAGGCGATGGGCGATGAAAATGGCCGTCCGCCCCGGCAGGAAGCGACTCATGGTGTCGTCGAGGTAGGTCTTGGTGTCGTCGTCCAAGGGGACGTCGGGCTCCTCAATGACGACGAGGGCGGGGTCGCGGAGAATGGCCCGGGCCAGGGCGATGCGGTACTTCTCGCTGAGGGTGAGGGTATGGCCCAGATCGCCGATCACGGTCTCGTAGCCCTCGGGCAGGGCCTGGATGAACTTGTGGGCATGGGCGAGCTTGGCGGCCTCGATGATCTTGGGCAGGGGATAGCTCGGGTCGCCGCCGCCGATGTTATTCGCCGCCGTGTCCGTGAACACCAGGTCGTCCTGGAGCACAAGCATAACGTTGAGCCGCAGGCTTTCCAGGGTCACATAGGGCAGGCGATGGCCGTCGATGCGGATTTCCCCCTCGGTCGGATCGACGAAGCGGGGCAGAAGGAAGGCGAGGGCCCGCTTGCTCTCTTCATCCTGCCCGACCAGAGCGACGTGCTCGCCGGCATGGATCGTGAAACTCACTTGGTCGAGCAGCGGCTCGGAACTGGCCAGCGGCCGCAGCGTCACCTTCTGAAACTCGAGCTTGTCCCGCAAGGGCTGTAGCAGTTCTGCTCCCACCACCTGCCGGACGTCGGCCTGGCTTTCCAGGAACTTGAAGACAGCCTGGGCACCGCGGCGCGCACTATCCAGCACGCGCTGTGAGGCGAGCAGTCGGCGGAGGGGCAGGTAAAGCGATGCCAGGGCAACGAGCACGATCAAGGCCCGGGCCCAACTCATCTCCCCGCCCAGGAGGTTCCACCCCACCACGTAAGCCAGCACGGCTGCACCGCACACCGCCAGCAGCACGAGCATGTGGCGGAAGAGCGCCCGGGCCAGGAAGCGGACTCGCGCCGAGGCACCGTACTTGGCCAGTTGCCGTTCCACCCGCGCCAGGTTGAACGCATCCAGCCCGTAGCCCTTCACAAGCCGAGTGAGCTGCAGACTTTCCTGAAGCTGGGCCATGTGCTCGGCAGCCAGGGCGCTGGCGCGGCGTTCTCGCTGGCGGAAGTAGTTGGCGAACTCGCCCCCCAGGAGCCAGGCGATCAAGACCAGAATCAGCCCGGTGAAGGCCAGCCAGGGAATTCCCTCGGCACTGTCCACGAGCAGTAGGAAGACCAGTACCATGAGGAAGCGAGCAGGTTCCTTGATGGTCGTGGTGAGGAAGGTGTACAGGCCATCTTGGACGGCCTCGAGGTCCCGGGTGAACGCGCTGAAGGCGTCGCCGGCCTGGCCGCGCAGCGTCAGCCGCCCCAGCCGCAGGCTATGGACATAGATTGACCGGCGGAGCCGATGGCTCGCGTCGGCGGTGGCCTGCGCCGCCGCCCAGGCCATGATCAGAGCCAGGGTGGTATGCACAACGGCGAGGATAAGCAGCAGCGCGATCAAGCCGACCAGCCAGGAGCCGTTGCTGCGGGTGAAGGCGAAGGCGGCGGCGGGGGCCGTGATGAGCGGGCCATACCAGCGGTCGTCGCAGCGGGCGGCCAGGCGGGCGAGCCCGATCCCCGACCCCCGCTGGAGTTGGGCCAGCATCTCCTGCTGGGCTTCGGGACTCAAATGTCGGGCGCTCCACTGGAGCACGGCCGCGGGCGTCTCGGAGGGACCGGTGACCGCCCGGCCCTGATGGACGAAGAGGTCGAGCATGAGGGCGGCGACGATGAGATAACCCACCGAGACCGCGCCGATCAGCACCCCGGCCGTGATGGCCAATGTGCTGGCCCCGCGTTGGAACGTGAGGTAGCGCCGGGCCCGGGCGAAGGCTTGTGCTGGCGAGTTCACGACGGTCCTTTGCGAAAGCAGAGGTTGGGTCGACCTGGCGGAGGGCCGGCGCGCCGCCGCACCAGCAGGCCCAGGGCAGCCTTTGCAGTATCCGGCCCGCCACGGAGGAACGCAAGATGTTGTTCTATCGCCCCGCTCCTGAAAAAGCGGGGTCGGGGCCGCATTTTCGGCCCGCCAGGCCCATGTCCTACCCCTCCAGCCGGCGCTGGATCGTCCCCAGCCGCAACAGCCCCTCCGGCGTGGGCCAGCTCGATTCACCCCGAGGCAGTATGGGCCATTGCGGGAGCCCCTCGGCCGGCAACTGGTCCAGCACTTCCGCGTCGCCGACGAGGAAGCTCACATGGCCCGGAGCCACGCCCAGCGGCAACTCGGCCACCCGCAGCCCGATGAACTGCCCCGGCCGGGAAGCTTGCAGCAGCGACACGGCCTGATGCCAGCGCTGTGGCTGCGGCACCAGGGCCTGTGGCAAGACCCAACCCAAACAGCTCGCATGCCGTCCCAGGTCCTCGGCCGCATGCCACATCATCGGCTCGTCCTCGGGGTCGGTCTCCCCGAGCACGAAGAAGCCCAGCCGGTCCGCCCGCGGGCGCCGGGCGCTCTCCGCGTCGCCGCGGGGGGCAACCAGGCCCGGGAGCGTCGCCACGCTGCCGTTGACCCGCAAGCCCTTGCGTAGATGGAGAGCGACGGTTCGGAGCCCGACCGCCACGTCCGCCGCCCGGACGAGTTGACCCGCTTGCCAGACCTCGATGGGCCCCGAGTACAGATAAGGCTCCTCCGGCGTCCACATGAGCGGGTCGGGGATGACCACCCGGGCGCGGACCACGTCGCCGCTCGGAGGCAGCGGCCGCACCGGGTAGGCGACCTGGATGGTCTCACGGAAGGGCTGCCGGGGGCCGGTCAGGCGACCGCGCAGCTCCAATTCGGCCAGGTCCCGGGCACGCTCCGGGTCGACTTCGTCGGGCAGCCAGGTCAGGGCCAGTTCCGCCTCGGCGGGATGACAGTGGAGGAGCAGCGTTTCCAATCCACGCATGGTCGACCTTGGGTTCGAGGCATCCATCAAAGCATTAGAGGATGAGCATGGCGTCGCCGTAGCTATAGAACCGATAGCGCTCCCGGATGGCCACGGCATAGGCGGACTGGAGACGCTCCGGGCAGGCGAACGCCGCCACGAGCATGAGTAGGCTGCTACGCGGTAAATGAAAATTGGTCAGGAGCCCGTCGACAAGTTGGAAGCGGAACGGCGGGCGGATGAAGAGTCGAGTCGCACCCGACCAGGCGGCTGGCCAACCTTGCTGGGCGGCACTCTCCAGGGTGCGGGCCGACGTCGTGCCGACGGCGATCACCCGGCCGCCCTGGGCCCGGGTCGCTTCGATGGCGGCGACGGTCCCGACCGGCACCTGGCACCATTCCTCGTGGAGCAGGCCTTCCGCAAGCTGGTCGGGCCGCAGCGGGGCGAAGGTCCCCGTGCCCACGTGCAAGGTCACGGTGGCCCGCTGAACGCCGCGGGCCTCGAGGTCGGCGACAAGCTGCGGGGTGAAGTGGAGCCCCGCCGTCGGAGCTGCGGCCGATCCCGGTTCCCGAGCGAAGATGGTCTGATATCGCTCCCGGTCGCCCGGGGCGGCCCGACCGCCGCGGATGTAGGGTGGGGGCGGCGTCTGGCCATACCGTTCGAGCAAGGCCGGGGCGTCCACGGCGTTGGCCGCTTCGGCCCGATCGGCGACGGGGAGCGCGAGCAGATGTCGCTCGGGCGTCCGCCCCTGGACCCGCAGCCGCAGGGGCGGCATGCCCGCAGCCAGGGCCGGCACCGTGAGTTCCTCACCGACCCGTAACCAGCCCCGGGTCTGGCTCAGCAGTTCCCAGGCCCCCGAGGCATGGGTGCGGAGGTAGAGCCCTTCCCATTTGCCGCCCGTGGCTGCTCGCTGTCCCAGCAGCCGGGCCGGAAGCACGCGGGAATCGTTGAACACAAGCAGGTCGCCGGCCCGCAGGAGCCCAGGCAGGTCCCGCACCCGATGATGATCCAGCCCAGGACCGGCCCGCTCCAGCCGCATGAGCCGGGCCTGGTCGCGCGGGATGCAAGGCACCTGGGCGATCAGCTCCGGGGGCAGATCGTAGTCATAGGCGGCTATTTGAAGTTCTTCAGCCACGCGGTGAAACCCGGTAGGTGCTTCGCCACCGTCTTCTCCGGGCCGACCAGTCGCATCGTGTAGGGCCCGTTCGGACTGTTGAAATAGACGAACACCACGCGGTAGCCCGGCATCTCCCGCACCGGCGAGCTGGGATTCATCGGCTGGACCCGGCTCAGGGAGGTCCCTTCCAGGTCGAGCACGGAGACCTTCACCCGGCCGTCGGCCAGCGCGAACTC
>CALLZJ010000417.1 GCA_937858435.1 uncultured bacterium | reverse complement strand
CGCGTTCATAGACGAGTAGGGGCGTCGGCCTGGGACGAGGAAAGGTGTAAAACTTGCTCCAGATTACCGGGGCCAAAGCAGGCCTGCAATCTTCCTTGGCCCCGGAGTCGACAACCCGTGCGCCGCCGCCCGCTACAATCGTTGTCCCTGGCACGGGCCTTACTCACCGCAACTACGACGTACCATTGCTGGCCCGGTGCAGCCCGAGCAGCGAGTCGGCGGCAATGGTCGTGTCGGCGTCGTCATTGCTCCAGAGTTCCTCGAGCCGGCTCTTGATCCGGCGACTGGCCGCCTTGAGATAGAACTTGCCCGCGATCACGTCATGTTCATTGACGCCGGGCCGGGACAACATCAGGTCCAGTCGGGTCAGCACGCAAGTGCTCGTGTAGAGCTCGATGGCGGCGTCGGCGATCCGCTCCTGGACATACTGCCTCTCCAGGATCATCTTCTGATGCTTGCGGAGCACCGTCTCCACCGCCGTGCCAAACTCCTTCACGCGCTGGCCCAACTGGTTGGCCGCTTCGCGCAGCGACGGGTGCTTGACTGGCACGTCCGGGGTCTTGAACCGGGCGGCGACCCGGCTACCCGCGAACTTGAACAGCGCCCCCAGCCCCGTGAGCGGCGCCTTGAGGGCGTCGTCGACCACCTTGCCGACGTTGCCCATGCCATACATGGCAATGAAGGAGCGCATCACATCGTTGGCCCCTTCACCGATCAGGTTGATGCGGGCGTCACGCATGATCCGCTCGTAAGGCAGATCGCTGAAGTAGGCGCTGCCACCATAGATCTGGATGCAGTCATTGACGATACGCCATAGGGCATCGCTGGCGAAGACCTTGAGGATGGCGGTCTCGAGCATGTAGTCGCCGAAGCCCCGATCCACGAGCGAAGCGCAATGGTAAGTGGTCGACTCCATGGCGAAGGAGTCGGCGGCCATGTGGGCCAGCTTCTTCTTGACCATCTCGAAGTCGCCGAGTCGTTGCTCAAACTGGCGGCGGGTGTTGGCGGGGCGCGCGGCAGCGGCCACGCAGACCTTCGCGGCCCCAGCGCAGGTCGCCCCAAACGTCGTGCGGCCGAAGTTGAGGACCGACAGAGCCAGCTTCAGCCCACGCCCCAGCTTGCCGAGCACGTTCTCCTTGGGGACGCGCACGTTGCGGAGGATGAACTCACCTTGCCAAGTGCCCCGAATGCCACACTTGGGCTGGTTCTTGTGGATCCACTCGATCCCCTCGGCCTTCTTGGTTTCGAGGATGAAGGCGGTGATCTCCGGCTTCTCCTTGCCCGGCACCGTGGCCTTGGCCATGAGCGTCATCACGTCCGAAAGAGCGGCGTTGGTGATGTAGCGCTTCCGGCCATTGAGCAAATAGTGCGTGCCATCCTCGCTCAGCGTGGCCGTCGTCTGCACGCCGGCGGCGTCGGAGCCGGCTTCCGGCTCAGTCAGGGCGAAGGCGCCGATATGCTCGCCGTTCACCAGGGCGGGCAAGAAACGCTTCTTCTGCTCTTCCGTCCCTTCGAGCAGAAATGCCCGCAGGCCAATGCTGTGATGGGCGTTGACGAAAATGCCTAGCCCCTGGTCGGCGGCCCCGATCTCTTCGAGAATGCGGCAGTACTGCTGCTGGTTAAAGCCGCGGCCGCCGTACTCCTTGGGCACCGTCATGCCCAGCACGCCCAGGTCGGCCATGCCCCGCACCACGGCAACGGGGAAGCCACAGTCCTTGTCGATCTGCGCGGCGTCCACCTTTTCGGCACAAAAGCGGGCGACGGCCTCCGCCGCCTCCTTGGCTTCGCGCTGCTGCTCGGCCGGCAACTCGGGGTAGGGGAAGGCCAACTCGGAATTGAAAAAGCCGAAGTACAGGGCCTTCACAAAGCCGAGCTTGGATGCGTCCTTGAACAGAAGCTCCTCTGCATCCTTGAACTGCTTGTCGCGTTGCTCGGCGGTCAAAGCCATGGGACAACTCCTGGATCGGCGACGACGGAACAGCCAGGGGCAGGGGGCTACCTGACCTATCGTCCATTTTAAGACGCAGCCGCCCGCCAAAGAAGGGTCAAACGGCGATTGCCAATCAAGGACCTAGAGAGCCGAGCCTCTCCGATCGGAACCCGCCGAGACGCCAGCCCGGCACGCAGCACGACCTGGACTGGCAACCGGAGGGCCCGCCTGGTAGGCTTTCAGAGTCGGCTGAAACCTGCGAAACGAGTGAACGGCATGAATGCCCTCAAGACAGAACGTGGCACGCCCCGGAACCGGCCCCACCTGGCCGGGCCCGAGCAGCAATTCATCGAGCTCTGGGGCGACATGAGTTCTTGGTGGGGCGTCAGCCGCACCATGGCCGAGATCCATGGCCTGCTCTACATCACCGGCGCCGCCCTCTCCGCCGAGGAGATTCAGCAGCGGCTTGGCATCTCCCGCGGCAACGTCAGCATGAATATCCGTACGCTGGTCGAATGGGGGCTGGTCCGCCGTCTCCGCCGCCGGGGCGACCGCAAGGACTACTTCGTTTCGCTCACGGACGTTTGGGAGATGTTCACGGTCCTTGCGCAGCAGCGTAAGCGCCGCGAGATCGACCCCATCATCAAGACCTTGAAGGATGCGCGGGGGCAACTGGCCGCCGCGGCTGCGAGTGGGTCGGGCGCCGCCGAACAGGTTCAGGAGCATGCGCGCCGCGTCGACGAGTTGCTCCACTTCCTCTTGCTCATCGAGAAGCTGGGCGAGCAGTTCTTCATGAACACCGACGGCATCCGCGAGGCGATGCACATGCTAGCCGAAGCCAGTGCCGCGTCGGGTCCGGCTGCTGAGTGACGTCAGGCGGGTAAGCGGCTACTTGCCGCCAAAGAAGCCACCGAAGAAGCTCTTACGCGGCGAGCCCTCGTCCGGCGGCGCCTTGCGATCGAGCGTGGGCATGTCGGGGATGGCCCCCGGCGTGGGCGATTGGGGGGGCGTCAGCGGCCGGGCTCCAGGCGCTCGGTTGGCCGTTCCAGCAGTGAGTTCTTCGCGCAGCTTGGCGAGGGCGGCCACGTCGCCGCCCCGACCCCGGGCTTCACGTTCAAGAAGGTCAAGTTGCCGCTTGAGTTCGGCCTGCAAGCGGCGGACTTCGGTCCGCTCCCGCCCAATCTCGGCCCGTTCCCGGGACATCTGCATTTCCATCTGCTTGAACTGGTCGTCCATCACCAACCGGTCATCATCGAGAACCTGCCGTTCGCGCTGCAGTTCCTGGTGCAGGGCGATCAACTCATCCTCGGTCGGGCCGTCCGCCCGGGTCTTGGGCTGCATCTGCAGTTGCTGGTACATCTGCCGAATCTGTTCCGACTTCTCCTCGAGCATCCGCTCGTACTCGCGCTCTCGGGCCTTCCATTGCTCGGCTTCACGCTCGACCTGAGCCAGGCGGTTGCGGCCTTGTTCGATGATTTGGCGAAACCGGTCATTCTCCTTACGTAGTTCTTCCACCTGGCCGGTCAGATCACCTTCGTTGACTCCGGCGGCAGGGGACGAGGCCAGCATTTCCTCGAGCGTGGGGGTGTAGTTGCCGCCGCCCTGCAACTCGGCCTTCAGACGCATCAGCTTGGCCTGGAATTCGTCGTCATTCACCGTAAAGCCCGCCGAGCCGGGACCGCCCTCGGAGCCCAGACATATCCGGCCCAGCGGCAAGGGTTGCGGCAGCAGCATGGAACTCACTCCTGGTCGCAGCCGCCCCCGGGGGAACGGCCCACGATGCGCATGATTGAACTTTCGAGCAGGGGACCATGCGTCCCTACGCTCAGTATAACTACTCGGAATCCGAAAAGGAAGTTGCTACCCAGACCTGCCGCCCGGGAATTCTCGCACGCCGCATGCAGGAGCCGACCGCCGTTAGTCCGTGCTCTTGATGCTCGACCAGCGCCGCCAGACCAGCCCGATGCCGGCCCCGAGCACCAGCAAACTGACCGAAGGCTCGGGGATCGGCGTGAAGGCGAAGTCAGCCACAAGCTGGCCTGAATTGTCGCTGTAAGCCCCGGGCAGACCAATGAAGCTGAATCCATCGGCAAACCCCAGGAACAGCCGCGTCGCGCCAGCGGGGACCAGGAACTGCTGAATGGTTCCCGTGCTGTCCGTGCGGCCGTTGCCAATGAAGAAGGTCTGATTGAGCAGCGGCGCAAACGACGTGAAGTTCTCCGGATCGCTGTAAGCGAGCCGATCCGGTGCTGGCCCGCCGACGGCGCCTGGAGAATCGTCGCGGAACACGCCCACGAGAAACATGGTGCGATTGGAGTGAATGATCCCCGACACGTCGCGGAAGGACAGCAAATTGGTGACACCACCTGCCCCGGTGCCGCCGTCGGGCCCATTGAAGGGATCCGAAACAGAGCAGGTCACCAGGCCCGTGACGGATGAGAAGGTCAACTGCAGCGGCCCCGTGAGGCCGATGGTCGCGACGGGCGGCGCCAAGCCCCCGCCCCCACCTGAAGGGGCCGGGGCATCGCCGAAGCCAGCTCCATAAATGTTGTGCTGGGCGTCGATCGTGACGCCGAAGTAAGACTGAGCATGCGCTGAAGGAACAAGAACGAGGTAGGAGGCGACGACTGCCAACCAGAGCACGAACCGCATGACTTTGATTCCAGGACCCCGATGTCGCTCACGGCAGTCACTATAACGGAGGCTGATTGGATTGCAAGTGGTTGCTCACATTTGGTACGTGCCCGGCCGCCCCTAGCGCTCGGACAGGCTGAAGGCGTAAAGCGCTTCGTTGCCGCGCCAGTAGACTTGGGTGCCGACGAAGGCGGGGTGTGAGTAGGCGTCCTTCTCGTCCGGCAGTGCCAGGCCGCGGCTCAGCAGCCGGTAGCTGGCGGGGTCGGTAGCAATGAGGAGCAGTTCGCCTTCCATCGTCGCGATGAGGAGCCGCTCCGTAGAGGCCACGAGTGTGGTGTGATCGGCAAAGCCGGCGTCGTCACCGCGCCACCGTGTTCGCAGTCCGTCTTTCAGGTCCAGGCATACGAGTTCGTTGTGAACGCCGAAGAGCAAGTCACCCACGATGACGGGGGAGTGGGTTTCGGGTGCCAGGTCCATGGTCTGGGCCACCGGCTCCGCGACGATGATGCCATCCTGGGTGAAGCCGAACATCCGCGTACCATTGTTCTCGGTCGAGACGATGAGATGGCCATTCCACACCAGGGGCGTCGGGACGTTGTAGTCGTTCTGGCGGCGGGGTACGAGCTGCCAGCGGCGCCGACCCGTGGCCAGGTCCCAGCCGCCGAGGGAGTCGGCATCGTGGCCGACGATTTGGCGGACGCCACCGAGCGTCGCCACGATGAAGGAGCCGTAGCTCGGAGGCCCGCCCGGGCACTTCCAGAGCACGGCCCCCGTGGCGGCATCCAAGGCAGCGAGCGAGGCCGTGGCGGAGCCGGGGGCCACAATCAACTTGCCCTCAACGAGCAGGGGAGTGCCACACAGTCCCCAGGGGAGCCGGCCTTGCGGCGGACCGAACTCGACTGCCAGTGCCGTTTGCCAGAGCACTTTGCCGGTGGGCAGTTCCACGCAGAGCAAATGGCCGAACGCTCCGAACAGGTAGACGCGGTCCTCGGCAATGACCGGCGTGGCCCGCGACGTGTTGCCGTAGTCCAAGTTGCCCGCGGCGGGCTGACGCACCGTCCAGAGGATGGTCCCGGAGTCAGCGGCAAGGCAGTGGTAGACGTCCATCGTGTCGGCCAGGTCGCGGTCGCTGACGATGACGTACCGATCTGTTGCCGCCACGCCGCCGAGCCCCCGGGCTGTCAGTCCCAGGCGCCACTGCGGCGTCAGCTTGGCAGGCAGGCGTTCAGGCAAGAAGTCGACCCGACCCACGCGGCCAGGGCCACGCAGATCGGGCCAGAATGACGCGGCATCCGCTGGCCAGGCCAACCGGCGCAATCGGCCCGATGCCCGACCCGATCCACCTAGTTTTTTTTTGCTCCCACCGTCGAAGGGACTTCGACAAAGCCGAGCTTGGTCTCGAGCGCGATCAGCAAGTGAGGCTGCTGGCCCACCTTGCGCAGCGCCGCCTGGAGAGCCTCTTGATCCGCGGCAGGCAGTTGCCGATTGACGAATGCCCCGATGAAGGGGACCGGGGCCGTCTCGCCGACGATGCGCAGGTCGCCCTTCTTGATGTGACCGCAGCCTTCAAGCAAGGGAGCGGCATAGCTGGAGATCACGGTGGCCGTCTTCCCCGTGGGGCCTAGTTCGATGATCTTCTCCGCGCCATCGCTGCAGGCTACGCAGGTCTCGATCTTCGCCGGTGCGGGCACCTGGTGCTCCTTGAGCAGTGCCAGGGCCGCGGCGTGTTTCTCATCGCACTCGGAGGGGCCGAAGAGGATGCGGTAGCCGTGCAGATGGGCCACGGTCTCGGCGGGGTCCTTGGCCACAACAACCACGAGCCCCGTCTGCGTGACCTTGCCATCCTTCCCGGAGAGAGCGGCCAGTTGACGCAGCTCCACGCCAGCCTTGCGGGCATCGTGCTGCACCACGGAACACTTGCCAATCACCAGGTCGGCGCGGTTCTTGGTCTTCTTCTTGAGGGCCACTACCAGCGACTCGTCGAAAACGACCTCGACGGGCCGGCCCAACTCCTGCTCCAGGAACTTGCCCAGTTCTTCGTACTTGCGCTGGGCATAGCCCTCGACACAGGGGCAGGAAAGGGGCAAGGCCAGCGGGTCCATGACGACCAGGGTCAGGGGCTCGGGCCGCGCTGCCGACGGACTGGCCAGGCCCAGCCAGCCTGCCGTGAGCACTAGACTCAGTGCGATGAGGTAACGCATGTCCTTCTCCGGGTTACTGGCTAGCGCTGCTGCCCGACTTCTTGGTCAGCACGATTATCCGCGAACCGGGCTGATCGCAGAAGTAGATCACGTCGCCATCGGGAGCGGCAGCGACCGCGACGTTCTTGCAGCCGCCTTGAAGCTTGGCGGTACCCACGTTGCCCAGGTAGGTGCCGTCCGCGGAGAAACGCTTGACGTAGCCCTCCGACTCAGCCGTCAGCAGCGTGCCATCGGCGAGCAGGCGCGTGTTCATGGGATTGCAGCATGAGCCGAAGCACTCCGGATCGCCGTCCCGGCCGCGCTTGCCGAAGGAAGCCAACCGCTTGCCGTCGCGGTCGTACTTGCCGACCCGGTGTCGGGTGTTCTCGGCGACGAAGACCGCGCCGCCGCCCGCCTGGATGTCCATCTGGCCGCAGCAACCACCCAGGCCGCTTAGGATTTGCTTGGGCTCCTTGAACTGGCGGTTCATGCGCCACACCGAGTAGCCGAAGCCCTTGACCTCGCCCGTGGCCACGAAGACATCCTGTTCGGTGACGGCGACTGCATTCACCGTGCTCAGTCGAACGGTGAGGCTGCGCACGACGGAATCCACGGTGCGTTTCTTCATTTCCTCCAGCGGCTCTTGAAAACTCTTGAGGTTGGCCTTCACCATCTGCAACTGGGCCTTCTCCTGCGCCGTCAGCTTGTCGCCCTTGGCTTCCAGGTCCGCCTGCTGCTTCTTGAATTGCTCGGTCATCGCTTCCAGGGACTTGCGTTCCGCTTCGAGCTGCTGCTCAGCCCGCTGCCGCAGCCCCTGGGCATCCTTGAGTGCCTCGGCCACGTGTGCCAGCTCAACCTCCCGGAGCAGCGAGCCGCCGGCTTCGAACTCGGCGATCTTGCCGCTGCCCGCGACGAAGACCGTTCCCTCGGGGGAAGTGTTGATCGATTGGGCCGGGAAACTGACCGTCCATTCCTTTACCTTGGTGCCGTCCGCCTTGTAGAGGTGGACTTCGCTTTTGACGTCGGCGGTAGGGGCCCCGTAGCGGGGCAATCCGACCAGGGCCGCGACTTCGCCCGTGGGCAGCACGCAGAGCGTTTGCAGGCGATTGGCCGCCAACGTGCCCTTAACGGCAATAATCCGGGCCTGTTCATGCGTGGCGACTTTGGGGTCGGGGCTGGCCGGTGCCTCGTCCTCGGCCCTGGCGGACCACAGAGGTGCCGCCGTCAGCGACAGCATGCCAAGCCCGAGGC
>CALLZJ010000416.1 GCA_937858435.1 uncultured bacterium | reverse complement strand
CAGGAGGCCGTGGCCTTGCTGCGTACATACGCGGAGTGGTCGCCGTCCGAGCAGCGTGCGGAAACGCTCCAATCCCTGCCTGGTCGCCCACGGCTCGCTTCACTGACCGGTCATGCAGGCTTCCAGGCCCTCGTGGCGGACCAGCCGAATAGCCCCTAGTCGCCTGAACTCTTGAGCGGCGCCAACCGCTCGGAACGGCGCTTCTCAAGAGCGGCCTCGCAGTAAGGGAGCAACCGGAGCGCTGCTAGTTCCTCGGCGACCTCGTCCAAGTTGCTGGTGCCGATGCTCACGGCGATTTCGTCGAGCAGACAATCGGCGAAGCGTTCCCGGGCCCGATGAAGCCACTGCCGCACGGTGGACACACTTGGGGGTGGCCCGCCGTCCCGCTCCGCGACTCGCCGGGCTAGTTCCTCGGCACTGAGGATGGGCTCGTCGGCCTTGGCCCGGAGCACGAAATGCCCCCTGCCACCTGCTGGCTCATCTGCCAGCCGAAGTTGATGCCAGGCCCGATCCAGCACCTCCTGCCGCCACAGGGACTCGAACTCCCCCGAGGTCTCTTGGCTGCGATTGAAGCACTGGCTTTCGAACGGACGTAGCCGTTCGCGGCGCTGGCGTTCGAGCAAACTCTCGTTGAGCATGCGGGCCAGGGCCGTGCGGAGATAGTCGCGGAAGCGGCCACGCTCCGGCCGGGCATGGCGAAAGTCACCCCGCAGAAAGCGGACGGCGAAGGCCTGGCAAAAGTCGGCCGCATCGTCCTCGCGACTCAGAGTCGCCAAAGCGTAGCGATAGACGGCCGCTCCGTAACGCGCCAGCAACTCCGCCTGGGCCGCAGCGTCACCCTGATGGGCCCGGGCCAGTTGCGACCACTGCGTCGTGAGTTGACTGAGCCGCTCCAACATGAACCCCCGGCGGCACGGAAGATGTTATTGGTCTTGCCTGGGCCGACCCCATTTTAGACCAGGCGCGGCCAGGCTGTCGACGTTTTTCCTGTCACGTTTATCGGCCAGCTTCCTATTGAGAAGGCGGATAGCCGTGTCATTTGTCCTCTGGGGTGCTCCATGTCGATCCTTCCTTTGCGTCGCCCCCGTCCCGCTTCCCCCCGGCCGACTTCGCACAGCCGAGACCGCTACCGCTTCCGGCCGATGATCGAAGCGCTCGAAGACCGCACGCTGCCCAGCATCGTGCCCATCTCGATTTCCGATCCGCGCGTGCACGGGGCGTCTGCCAACAACCATTCCGGGTCGGCCACCATCAGCGCGGACGGACAGGTGGTTGTCTTCGCTAGCCTGGCCAACAATGTGCTTCCTGGCGCCAGCTCCTACAGTCTCGGTGCCAACCTGCAAGTCTTCGTACACCACCTGAGCACCGGCACGTCGGAGTTGGTAAGCGTGGGTCTGGACGGTTCGGCCGGGAACGCGTCCTCACGGGCACCGCTGATCAGCCCGGATGGCCGCTTCGTCGCCTTCCACAGCTTCGCTTCCAATCTGGTCAACCTGCCGAGCCACGGGCTGGAACAACTCTACGTCCGCGATCTCCAGTCAGGCACGACCCAACTCGTGAGCGTCAACCAGGCAGGCACCGGGGGTGGCAACTCCGGCACGGGAGCGTTCCGTCTGGCGTTCAGCGCCGACGGCCGCTACCTCGCCTTCGAAAGCGGCGCATCGGACCTGGTTGCCGGCGATTCCAATGGGGATACCGACGTTTTCATCCGGGACCTGGTGGCCCAGGCCACCGTCAAGGTCACCCAACACTTGTTCACCGGCAGCTTCTCAACCACGGTCGAAGGCAACATGCAGTTTAGCGCGGACCATCGGTGGTTGCTGTTCACCTCGCGCAAATCGCAACTCGCCATCGACACCAATGGCGTCTTCGACGTTTACCAATTCGACCTGCAAACGCAGACCCTGCACCTGGCGAGCCTGAACGCGGCGGGCACGGCAGCGGGCAACCTGGCCTCGGATCAGGGCTGGATGAGCGACGACGGTCGGTTCGTTGCCTTCCGGAGCCAGGCCACCGACTTGCTGGGCACGCCCACGGCCGGTGCCAACATCTTCGTCCGCGACATGGTGGCCGGCAGCACCATCCTCGTCAGTGCCACACCGGGCGGCCAACACGTCAACAACACCTCGGACCCCTGGATTAGCCCCGACGGCCGCTATGTCTTCTTTGAGTACACCACTGACTTCTTTGGCAATCCGCCCATCACCACGCCCGGCCCCGGGAACGGCTCACGCCAGGTGTACCGCCGCGACCTGCAAACCAGCACCACGATCATGGTGACGACCAACACGGCCGGCACGGGCGGTGGCAATGGCGCGTCTGACCTGCTTACGGTCTCGCCCGATGCACGCTACGTCGTGATGCTGACGCTGGCCACGAACCTGTCCACGCTGGCGGACGCCAACGGCGTCACTGATCTACTCATCTTCGACCTCCAGACGGGTGACCGACGGGTCATCTCGCGGAACCTGGCCGGCACGACCACGGGCAACAACACCACCCTGCCGACCAACGTCAGCAATGGCGACAACTTCTATCTCACCACCGTTGCCGGCAACAATAGGTGGAGCCTGGGGGGCACCACACCCACTTTCGTCTTTCCCAGCCTCGCCAGCGATCTGGTCGCCGACGACAACAATCTGTCCCAGGACGTCTTTGTTTACCGCTGGAGCACTGACGCCGTCGAACTGATTTCACGACGCTCGCCGCTCCTGCCCGCAGCATTCATGCCTGCCGGCAACAACTTCTTCAACCAGGCCGGGGCGACGGCCCACGGCGCGAGTGCCGACGGCCGGTATGTCTTGTTCACCAGCATTTCCTCCGAGCTAACGTCGAGTTTCATCGGCATTGCCAACTACGAACAGGTCTATGTGCGCGACGCCGTGACGGGACAGACGCAGCTTGTGAGCATCAATGCCGCAGGCACCGGGATCGGCTTCAATGCGGCCTTCAGTCCGCGGATCACTCCAGACGGGCGCTACGTCCTCTTCCTCAGTCGGGCCACGGACTACGTGACCGGTATCTCGGCCAACGGCAGCGACCAGGTCTACATCCGCGACCTCCAGACCCAGACCACCCAGATGGTCAGTGTGGCCACGACGGGCACGGTCGGAGCGAACAGCAGCGTTCAGAACGCGGTCGTTTCGGCCGACGGCCGCTATGTCGCCTTCACGACCTCGGCGACCAACCTGGTTGCGGGGATTCCGGTCTCAGGCAGCAACGTCTATGTCCGCGACATGGTGACCGGGACGACGACCCTGGCGACCATCAACGCCGCGGGGACCGCGTCGGGATCGGGCGGCTTCTTTTCCATCACCGATCTGGCTCTCAGCGCGGATGGTCGCTGGCTGCTCTTCACCAGCGATAAGACCGATCTCACCACGCTGGTCGACAATAACGCCACTACGGACGTCTTTCTGCGCGACCTGTTGCTGGGCGTGACCCATTGCGTCAGCGTCAACTTGGCCGGCACGGGCACGTCTGCGGGCGGCGCCACCGAAGCCACCATGTCAAGCGATGGCCGTTACATCTCCTTCCGCAGCGTCGGCACCGATCTGGTCGCAACCCCCGTTTCGGGCAATTCCCAGGCTTACGTCCGCGATCGGGTACTGGGCACGACCACCCTGGTCAGCTTCAACGCAGCGGGCACCGCTAGCACATCGGGAAGCATCCAGAATCCGGTCGTGTCCGCGAATGGGCGCTACGTTCTCTTCATGTCCTTCGCCAGCGATCTGGTTGTCGGCCTGCCGCCCACGTCAACGCAACTCTATCTGCGTGACCTGCAGACGGGCATCACCCGCATGGTGGACGTCAATGCCGCCGGCACCGCGGGCTCGAGCGGTTTTCTCCTGTTCAGCTCGTACCGAGTCAGCGACGATGGCAATCTGGTCGTTTTCATCAAGCAGTCCGGGGATCTCGTGGTCGGTGCGTCCAGCGATCTGCATGTCTATGCCCGAGACATGGCGGCGGGCATCACGACCTTGCTGACGCCCAACCTTGTTCCCGGTCCCAGCGCCCACTCCATCGGCAATCTAAGCCTCGTAGCCGGGGGCAGCCTGGCCATCTTCTCGACCAATGCCGGCGGGCTCTATGCTGGCGACACCAACAACGTCGGCGACGTCTACATGGTCTCGACGGTCGCAGCCGGCGGAGTCATCACCGGTACGGTCTTCCTCGATCTCAACCAGAATGGCGACCGCGATCCCGGGGAGTTGGGACTGGCTGGCGTCACGATCTACATCGATCAGAATGACAACGGCGTCCGCGACCCGGGCGAGTTCTTCGTTGTCACCGCAAGCGATGGGAGCTACAGCTTTGCCGGCCTCACCGCAGGCAGTTATCTCATTCGCCAGGACCTAGCAGCCGGCTTCACCCAGACGTTCCCCGCGGGCAATGCGGGCCGGCTCGTGACCTTGAATACTGACTCATCGATCGCCACCGGCGAGGACTTCGGCACCTTTCGCTTGCCGGCCGATTTGCTGGCCGATACGGTCATCGTGCCCGTGACCGTCGCGCCGGGCCAGACCTTCACAGTCACCTGGACCACCCGCAATGTCGGGGGCTCCGCCGCCATCGGTCCGTGGGAAGACGCCATCTACCTCTCGGTGGACGGCATTCTCAATCCCTCCGATTACTACCTGGGCAGTCTGTTCCAGACCTCGCCCCTGGGCGCGGGTGACAGCCGCATCGTGAGTCTGACCGTCACGGCGCCCATCGCCGTCGGCTCCTTCAACATCATCGTGCAGACCGATCGACGCAAGCAGGTCGATGACGGCAACCCCACGAACAATGTGTCGGTGGGACAGAATCGCCTTGAGTTCACTCTGACCGTGTTGCAGTTGGGCGTGCCGCTTGCTGCCCAATTCTCTACTCCGGGGCAGACGCTCTACTTCCAACTCGAGCTTCCCCAGGGCGATGCCAGCGTGCTCGTCGCGGCCACCCGGCCCGGCGGTCAAGTGCGGATGTCATGGGGCAACGCTCCGCCCTTCTCGGAAACGGGCACGCTGCTTGGCGCCTTGCCCAGCGGCAACCATCTCCTCGCCGTGACCGACCTCGGCCCGATCGGCGCGACGAACCAGTTCACCCTCCTGGCCACCCAGCCAGGTGCCTCGCTCCGCAGCGCCACCCCGGGTGCATTGGCCAATGGCGGCCTGGCGACTCTTCGCATCGATGGCACCGACCTCGTGGCCGGCACGCAATTCCGCCTTGTGGGTCCGGGCGGCATCATTCTCCCTGCCCTGACCAACCGATACATCACCCCGATTCAGGCCGAGGCCACCTTCGATCTCACCGGCCAGCCGCCGGGCAGCTACGCGCTCCAGGCCGTCCTCCCGGGCGGCAGCGTGATTCAGCTCCCCACGCCCCTCAGCGTCGCGGCCGCTCCGCTGCAGCAGAGCCTGGCCAACTTGATTGACATTCAGATGTCACTTCCCGCCGAGGCCCGGGCGCTCCGCACCAGCGTCTTCTACGTGCGCGTGACCAACACCTCAGGTAACGACCTTCCCACCCCGCTGCTTCTCATTCGCAGCCCCAGCGGCGCGCTCTTGAGCACGGCTGCCTTCACCTCCAACATGCTGTTCTCGGATGGCTCCACGCCCACCTTGCAAGTGCTGGCGGCCAGCACCAGCACCACGCCCGGCATTCTGCGGGCCGGTGAGGAAGTCGTCATTCCCATCTACTTCCATTCCCACATGATGGTCACCCTCGCTGGATTTGAAGTGTTCGCCATCCACGCCGATGACGCTCAGCCGCTCAGTCTGAGCATGATCGAACAACTGGCCCGGCCGGTCGGCATGGCCGATGCGACCTGGGCACCGATCTTCGCCCATCTGGTGGGCCGCATCGGTTCGACGCAGGGCGACTATGTCCGCTTCCTGGGGACGGCGGCTGACCTCCTGGCCGACGGGCTCAACAGGTCGGTGACAAACCTGCTCTCCTTTGAAGTGGCACGAAGCCGGGCGGCCCTGGGCCGGTCCGTTCAAGGGACTGTGACCACCACCGATCCGCAGGTTGCCCTTTTCGGCAAGGAACTGCGGCTGACTCATCGCACCACCGGTGAATTGGCCGTGGCCCTGGTGCTGCGCGACGGGACCTTCTTCTTCACCGACCTGGACGATGGCGACTACGACCTGACTTCGCCCAATTTGGTGCTGGTCAATCCGCCGGTCATAACCGTGCAAGGCGGCCAGGCGGTGACGGGTGTCAGTGTCGCGGCCACCCGGGCCGTGCGCGTGAGCGGCTACATCGTGCAGCTTGACGGCTTGCCCGTTCAGAATGCGGTGGTCATGTTGCTCGGCGGCGCTCAGCCCATTTCCACTCGGGCCAACCTGTTCGGCTACTACGAGTTCAATGCCGTCCACCCCGACACCTACGACATGATCGTCAGCGCCCCAGGCATGGCGCAGACGCTGACCCCCAATGTCGTCGTGGGGCAGGACGGGCTGGTGCGCAACGTCGCACTGGTGCCGGAGTCGCGGATCCATGGCACGGTGACGTTTGCCGGCCCGCCACCCGCCGCCGGGACCCTGGCCATCTCGGTGCGCCGCCAAGATGGCAACGCGGCCGCGCAGCCGCAGATTGTGGTGGACGGCTCCAGCTTCTTGATCCGGCAGCTTCCCTCAGGAGTGTACGACATCATCTTCAGCGTCCCGGGCTACCGCCTGGTGACGCTGACGGACATCGTGGTCGCCGCCGGCGAGACGCTCACCCTGCCGGCGCTGAATCTTGGATTAGGGGCCAGCGTGTCCGGGTCGGTGAGCACGACGGTGGACGGCCTGGACGTCGAGGGGCTTTTCGTGGGCGCCTACGACGATCAAGGCAATCTGGTCGCCATCGCCACCACTGACGTCCAGGGTGGCTTCGGTCTGATTGACTTTGAACCCGGATCGTATACGCTCCGCGTCATCAACCTCAGGCAGGGGGTGAGCACGCAAGCTACCGTCAACCTCCCCCCCGGCGGTCAGGCCTCGGGCCTTACACTCCAGGTGACGCAAGGTGCGGTCATTCGCGGCGAAGTGCGGGAAGTCGGCTCGAATGCTCCCATTGTCGGGGCAGTGGTCATGGCCATTGACAGTGCTGGCCAGATGGCCGTGACCCAGACCGACGCCACCGGCAGCTATGAGATCACGCAGGTAGGCGGTGGCACCTACCGCGTCAGCCTTGCAGCCGCCGGCGCGAGTGCGGGCACCTCCCAGCAGGTGACCGTGACCGGCAGCGACGGCGAAGAAGTCGTCACCTCCCCCGTGCGGCCAGCGTGGCCCAGACCCAGGGGCAAGTGCGCACGACCGCCGGCCAGCCGCTCGCCGATGCAGGCGTGTTCCTTTACCAAAATGGCCTTCCCCTCTTGGCGAGCTATGCCGACTCGGACGGCCTGTACCGGATCGACCTCGATGCCACGGGCACTTTCGACCTGTTGGCCGTGACCGAGAACGCCAGCTTCACGCCCGTCTCGGGCCTGGTCGTGACAGCCGGCTCGAGTACGGAAATCAACTTCGTTGCGGGCACGGCAACGTTGACCGTGAATCTGTCCGCGCCGAACGGCATGGACGGCATCGACGTCGAGATTCTTCACGTGCTCGGCAGCTCCGAGCTACTCGTGACACGCCACTCTCTCAGTCTGGCGGGTGGCTTCACCGTGCCGCACCTGACGCCAGGCGTCTATCGCATCCGTGCTACCAGCGGCAACCAGCAGGGGCTGGACGAGACCTTCAACGTCGGTGTCGGTGGGCTGACGCTGACGCGCACCCTGGGCGACATGGGGCAAGTCAATGGCGTGGTTCGTGGCGGGGGTGGGCAACCACCCCTGGGTGCGCGGGGGGTCCTGCCTAACGCCCCCCGCGGCCCCCCGAGGGGCGCGGCCCTCTTCGCGGGGCAGTACCAGGTCGCGGCCTTGCCCGCTGGCACCTACACGATCACCGTGATCGCCGATGGGCATCTGGCCGAGCATGGCAGCGTGACGGTCGGCACCAGCCTGGAAACGCGGGACTTCGACCTGACGGGTCATGCTGGCACTGTGCTCACGGGCCGGTTCGTCGATGCCGAAGGTCGGCCGGTTGTGGGTGTGAACGTGCTCATCACTCAAGCCGACGGCACCGTCCTCGGCTTCGTCCGCTCCGGGACGCAGGGGAACTTCACTGTCTCGTCCGCTCAAGGCGCGAATCTCACGCTCGCGGCGATTGGAGTGGGCTACGGACCCGTGGAGGTCACTGGGCTCAACGTGGCAGCAGGTGCCAACGTCGATCTGGGTGACTTCAACCTCGTGCTGACGGGTCGGGGCAGCAATCCGCCGATCGGGCCGGCACCGGGACCACTGCTGCCTGGTTCGGCCTCCGACGACCGCACCCTCTCCGTACCATTCAGTTTCGGCGGGGCGAGTTTCCCGTTGGTGCGCGTGCCGCCACAGCTCGCCCAGCGCTACAAGCCGCCGGCCAACCCCGCGGCCGCCTGGATCGCCTCCATCCAAGAGGACCTGGCGTTCGACGGCATTGTCCAGGAACCGACGTTCGCGGAATTGGAAGCAGTGATCGCAGCATTGCCGCCCAAATGCCGCGCTAAGGTCGAACATCTCGCCACGCTGGCACGCAAGAAAATTGAGCTGCTCAACGAACTGAAGAAAGACCTGGCCGAGGCCAAGTCGGCAGTGAGCAAGGCATTGGGCGATTTCACGCTCGCGGCTGGCAAGGATTTTCTGGTGGCAGCGGGCACCCTCGCTGCCATGTCCGCGTTTATGCTGGAGCTTGTTGAAGTGCTCGCGGGAGGACAAGTCACGGTGGGTGCCATTGCGCTCACGGGCAAAGGCAATGTGGTTGCCGCGTCCGAGGCGCTCGTCGGTATGGTCAACGATTTCAACAACTTGTTCACCCAGATGGAGATTGCCACCAAGGCGCACAGCCGCCAAGGACTCACGAACCCGCTCGATGGTCTTCCCAACCTGCTGCTGTCTTCCGTCAACCTGTTTGCGGGCCCAAGCAAGGCGGTCTTCGGCAGCGCCGGTTCGGGCTTCAAGGTGATTGACCAGGCGATGCACGGCCTGGATTGGATCAACCTTTACAACACCATCATCGACGGCGCCCTCAAGAACCTCCAGTTCCTCGAGACCAAGGAAACCGCCGGCGCGGTCGACATCGCTCACAAGCACTTGCAGAATGTCATCAGGAATTACAAGGCCGTGGTCATTCTGGCCCGCAATGCCATGAACGACCTGCGGCTGGCCGCCCAGAACTGCAACGAAGAGACGCCCGATCCGCTGTTGCCGCCACGCTTCGATAGCGTGTCCATCGTGGGCGCGTTCGATCCGAACGAGAAGCTCGGGGCGGGCGGCCACGGCACGCCGCGCTTCGTCACACCGGGCGCCCTCTTGCCCTACACCATCTACTTCGAGAACACTCCCGAGTTCGCCACCGCGGCGGCCCAGGAGGTCGTCATCGAGGACCAACTCGACCCCGATGCCGACTGGAGCACCTTCGAGTTCGGCGACGTCGGCTTCGGCGGACTGATCATCTCCGTGCCCGCTGGCCTGCAGGAGTATCAGGTCCGCGTCTCCTACCAGAACGTCGATGGCAGCCCCCTCTTCGTCGATGTCGAGATGCGCCTCGACCGGGCCACCGGCCGTGTCCGCTGGGTCTTCCGTTCCGTGGACCCCGTCACGGGTACGCTGCCGAGCGGCGCCCAGGACGGTTTCCTGCCCGTGAACGATGAGACGGGCCGCGGCGAGCATTTCGTCCGCTACCCCGTCCGGGCCCGGGCCGACGCCGCCACCGGCACCCGCGTCGACAACATGGCCACCATTGTCTTCGACTACAACGATCCGATCGACACCAACGTCGTCACCAACACGATCGATCGCGATCCGCCCACGAGCAGCGTGGCCGCCCTGGCTCCGACCCAACTCAACCCGACCTTCACCGTCTCCTGGGCGGGCAGCGACGGGATCGGCTCGGGCATCGCCAGCTACGACATCTACGTCTCTGTCGACCAGGGGGACTTCACACCCTGGCTGCTCGGCCCGACGGCGACCTCGGCCAGCTTTGCCGGCGAGGGCGGACGCCGCCACAGCTTCTACTCCGTGGCCACCGACCACGTCGGCTGGCGGCAAGCCACGCCGACCGGCGCTCAGACCACCACCATCGTCGCTCAGATCAGCGATGCGCCCCGCGTCACCAACATCGTGATCGCCGACAACACCGCCCAGCGTTCCCGCATCTGGCGCGTGCAGGTCAACTTCGACCGGATCGTCCAGGTCTTGCCGGGAGCCTTCGTGATGGTCCGGCTCGGCTACGGCCTGATCCCGCTGACTTTCCAGACCTATGTCGTCAACGGCACGACGATTGCCCTGCTCCACTTCTTTGGGCCAACCGTCGAGGCCGGCTCCTTGCCGGACGGCCAATACCTTCTCGTCACCCGCGGCGACCGGGTCCGCGACCTCGAAGGCCGTTGGCTGGACGGCGACGGCGACGGCATCGCGGGCGGCCACCGCACCGACTCCTTCTTCCGCCTGTACGGCGATGCCAACGGGGACGGCCGCGTGGACGACGTGGATCGCCAACTCTTCATCGCGGCCTACGGTT
>CALLZJ010000415.1 GCA_937858435.1 uncultured bacterium | reverse complement strand
CAACGCGCGCCGTGGGGCGGCCTTGGGAAAAGGGCGGAACCCAAGTCTGGAGCGGCCGGGGGCCGACCCCCTCGCCGCCCTTGATCCAGGGCTCGCAAGAGCCAGCCGCTCCGCAGGTCCGAGACCGCGGCGGTCAGGCGTTCCTGCAATTCCAGCGCATGCCGAAAGTGCGAATCCGCCTCGGCCTTCTGCCCCTGGGCTTCGAGCAGGTCCGCCAGTTCGAGCACGGCCACCACATGTTCACGCTGGTAGCCCGGCACCGTGGGAAAGTCCGCGGCCAGCTTCTCACGGAGCTCCCGGCCGCGCCGCCAGGCATCGAGGGCGGCCCGATGTTGCTTCTGGAATAGGCGGGCATAGCCGAGTTCGCGGTAGGCTCCCGCGAGCTGTCGCCGGAAGGCCGGGGCCGCCGACCGCTCGGGCAGGAAGCGTTCGTGCTCGTCGATATGGCGCTGGAGCCGCTCCTGCGCTTGGGCGAAGCGTCCGCTCCGCAGTTCCAGGCTGGCCAGATTGTGCTGCACGCTGGCCAGGAGCAGCTTGTACTCCACGTTGCCAGGTTCGGCCGCGACCAGGCGTTCCCGCAAACGCACGGCCTGCTGGAAGGCCTCTTCGGCTTCGGTGTAGGCTTGCCGAGCTGCCAGCCGATTCCCCAGGTTGTTCCAGCAGTCGCCCAGCAACCGCCAGGTGGGTCGGTCGTCTGGCTTCCGATCGTAGAGTTTCAGGCAGAGGTCGCGCCCCCGGCGATAAGCGTGCTCGGCTTCGCCATAACGCTGCAGATGGGCGAACAGGATGCCATATCGCTTCCAGCCGTTGGCCAGGTCGAAGCGGAACTGGTGTTCGTCGGGGTGGGTGGCGACCAGTTCCTCGAGCATCTTCAGACCCTGGTCGAAGGCGATCTTGGCATCGTTCAGATCGCCCAGGAGCACCTCGATGTCGCCCACCCGAAGCCAAGCGGTCCCGGCCTGGTGCCGGAGCACGGGGTCGTCGCTCCGCTCGCTCAGAAACTGGCGATGGAAGTCGAGCACACCCCGCAGCACCTCCTCGCGGACGGTGGGGATATCGGCCGAGTCATTGAGCTTGTCGCCCACCGTACCCTGGACGAAATTGACGGCGGCCTGGGCCAGCAGAAACTTCTGCTGAGCGTCGCGGAGGTGACGTTCGGCCCGCAGGTAAAGCGTCGTGCTCACCACGCAGCCCGTGGCCAGAACGAGCACCAGGGCCGATCCCAGACTGGCGGCGGCGGGATGCCGTCGACACCAATTCCACACGCGCTCCGACAGCCCCATCGGACGGGCCTGGATAGGTCGCCCCTGGAGAAAGGCCTCCAGGTCCGCCGCCAGGTCCGAAGCGGAGGCGTAACGCTGAGAAGACTCCTTACGCAAGCACTTGAGGCAAATGGTCTCCAGGTCCAGGGGGATTTGCGGGACTAGCCGCCGAGGTGGGACCGGTTCAGCTTTGACGACCTGGGCCAGCGTTTCCATGGCGCCGGCACCACGAAAGGGCACCCGCCCCGTGAGCATCTGATACAGGATCACGCCCAGCGCGTAGATGTCGGTCTGCGGTCCGATCCGATCCTGCCGGGCCTCGGCCTGCTCGGGTGCCATGTAGTCGGGTGTGCCCAGGGCCTCATGGTCGAGCGTGGGCCCGTTGCCCGAGTCCAGTTCCTTGGCCAGCCCGAAGTCCGTGATCTTGAGTTGGTTCTGGGCGATTTGGGCCAGGCCCGCGCTGCCGCCCGGGTCGCGGTCGATCAGGATGTTGCCCGGCTTGAGATCGCGATGGATGATGCCGCGGTCATGGGCGGCCTCGATACCCCGGGCGATGGCGAGCAGGGCCTCGGCGGCCGGGCGTGCCGGCTGGGGCCGCCCCGCCAGTAAGCGGTCCATGCTGCCGCCCGCCAGGTATTCGAGCACCAGGTAGGGTTGCTCGCCGTGCCAGCCGACGTCGTAAATCTGGACGACATTCGGATGGCGAATCTGGGCGATGGCATGGGCCTCGGTGTCGAACCGCCGCCGGGCATCGGGCCGAAAGACTGCCCAGGTGGAGATGGTCTTAACCGCGACGATGCGGTCGAGGCTGATCTGCCGCGCCTTGAACACCGAACCCATGCCGCCCTGACCCAGGACGCTGAGTATCTCGAAGCCTGGCAGGTTCGGGAGGGGCGTGGGCGGGCGGTCGCCGATCGGCGTGCTGAGCCCCGCGCCAAGAGCGGGAATCCAGGTCTCCGAACTCGAAGGCTGCGGCTGCAGGGCGTCCTCGACGCTGGCCTCCGGAGCGATGCATGGCATCACCTCCGTGGTTGCCAACTCCTCAGCGGGTGGCAGCAATCTGTTCGCCAGATTCTCCGTGGGTGCGAAGACCTCCGTCGGCGCGTCGGCCTCACCGTTTGTCACGGGGAGGCCGGGCTCCGTGGCCGGTAGCTCGTGGTCGGGTGACGGCATGGTTCGCCTGACCTGAAACGAGGTCACCGGCCCGCCGCGGCCACGCGCCTGCCCTGCGGACGGGTTCCTCGTTCCTCAGCTTACCCGATTTGCGGCAAGTCCGCATGCACGTCCGGCCCGAAATACCGGAGCGTGACGAAGTCTTCACTACCGGTGTTGACGTAGGTCACGCCGGCCTGGGCCGCGGGCTCGGTGATGAACACCTCGTCCTCGGTCAGTTCACCAAACCGAATGAGCGTCGGCGTCTGCACCTCGTGCTTGCCGACGAGGCCGCAGCCCTGGACGGTAATCACGCCGCTGGCCCCTGGGTCCGAGAGGGTGACGCGGGCACCGGGGCGGACCGTTAGTTCCTTCGCGGAGAAGAGCTGCTTGCCATTCACCAGGCCATAGACGATCCAGCGGTCGGTGTAGCCTTCCGTCGGTCCGCCTGCCGCCACCTTGGGTTCGAGGAAGTGGCTGCGCTTGAAATGGGGATTGACGTTCGCCTCCCAGTCGAGCTGGGCCACGAGGTAGTCCAGATCGCGGTGCTTGCTCTTGGGCACGTCCTTGACCAGGAGGTCCCAGGGCACGACGCGCCCCTCGACCATGCTCTGATACATGCCAAACACGTCCGAGCCCCACTGGGGCTCATAGGTCAGCAGCGATCCCGGGGCGTGGAGCACGCAGGGAGGAATGAGCCAGCCCGTGCCGACCTTGAGGCGATAGGCCTTGCTCAGGTCGAGGATGCCGTTGTCGCCTGCGCTCCAGCGTTCGAGGCAGCCGCGCACGTCGGCCGGCGTCGTGCCCGGCTCCAGCCCGAAGAAGGTGTAGGGGAAACGGTTTTCCGTCGGGTTGTACTGCGGCGGGAAGTAGTAGGACTCCGGTTTGCCCTGCTGGTCGACAAGCGACGCCTGGTCGTCGTTCTGGTGCAGGTGCAAGGGGATCGGACCCAAGTTGTCGAAGAACTTGCTGTAGACCGGCCAGCGGCGATAGCGCGTCCAGAGCTTGTTGCCCAGGAACGTCACCCCCTCGGCCTCGATCGCATCCTTGAGTAGAAACGCCTTCTTACCGTCAACGACGACCCAGCTCAGCCCTTCATCGGGCTGGCGGTTCTCGTTGGCGGCAGGCGTGGTACTGGCGAACCAGCGCTCGTCGATGCCGCCCCGGTGGGCTCCCAAAGCGTAGTAGTCGTCGGGATGCAGACGCAGCCGCCGGCCCGGCATCAGGAAGGAGCGCGGCACCCAGGTCGGAGCCAGGCGCACGATACCTTCGCCAGCTTCGAGGGCAGCCCGCACGTCGGCGGGAGACGGGGCAGCGACAACCGACATAGCAATCTCCTGGAGCACTAGGGATCAAGGCAGGCGCGGCGGCGACCCGCCTGCACTCGCTTATAGGTGAGCCACGCGCTCGAAGCAAGCAATTTCATTGGACCCGCCCGAGGCCGGCCCCCGGCCAGCCGATCCGATAGCATGAAGGCAGTGCGTAACGGTCCCCCGAGCATGGAGTCAGGCCATGGCCCAGCAGCACGCTCCCCGCTTTCTCGCCGTCGTGCAAGATGCCTTGCAGCGCGTGAAGGAAGTGACCCGGGCGGAACTCGCCGAACGGCTCCAGCGGGGCGAGGCCTGGCACCTGGTGGACGTCCGCGAGGATCACGAGTGGGCGGCCGGCCACATCGCCGGGGCCGAGCACCTGGGCAAGGGCATCCTTGAACGCGATGCCGGGCGCCGCTCCCCCGCCCCCGCCACGCCGCTGGTGCTCTATTGTGGCGGTGGGTACCGTTCTGCCCTGGCGGCTGACATGTTGCAGAAGATGGGTTACACCAACGTCCTGTCGCTGGCGGGTGGCTTTCGGGGCTGGTGCGAAGCGAACTTGCCCATCGAGCGGTAAGGCTATCGCTGCTTGACCGTGAGCACGACGCGGGCCGAGGCGGGGGCAGCCGGCTGGGCACAACCGCAACCCCCGCCACACCGGGCCTCGGGGCGGGGACGCCAGACGCGCCAGGAGCGGAGCAGGACGTAGTACGTGGACAGGACCACGACGCCCAGTACAACCCAGAACTGCATCTCGGGGCTCATCGCTGCCTGACCTCTACAGACGCGATCCCACCTGAAAGACGACGAGAGCGGCGACGTAGGCTAGCCCGGTCATGTAGACGAACGTGAAGCCGGGCCAGAGCCAACTGTTCGTCTCCCGCTTGATGACGGCGAGCGTGCTCGCACACTGGCAGCAGAGCGAGAAGAAGGCCATCAGCGAAAGCGCCACGGCCACGTTGAAGACGGGCTGACCCGCCTTGGCTGAGCCGCGGTCCCACGTGGCCTCGCGGAGCCGTCGGCCCAGGCTGGCACGGGCCTCAGCTTCTTCGGCATCCACTTCACCTTCGTTGTAAATGATGCCGAGCGTGCCCACAACCACTTCCCGGGCCGGGAAACTGGCCAAAACCGCCATCCCGATCCGCCAGTCCCAGCCCAGCGGCTCGACGACCGGCTCGACCCCCTTGCCCATGCGGCCAAGCCAGCTCGAAGTCTTCCAGGTTTCAAGAAGGTGTCGGACTTCCTCCTCGCGGCTCTCAAGTTCAGCTTCGAGCCGGGCCAGGTTCTGAGCCGCCTCCGCCGCAGGTGCGCCGGGCTCCTGCCGAGCCTCCGCCAACTCCTCGCGGAGGGTTTCGACCTGTTTCTCAAGCGCAGCCAGCTTCAGGTCGTAACTCTGGCCGCTGGGATCGCTGGCTGGGAAGTAGAGCAATGCCCAGACCAGGACCATGCTGGCGAGGATGATAGTGCCCGCCCGCCGGACGAAGGCCCAACCTCGTTCGAACATGCGGTAGAGCACCTGCCGCGCTGCGGGCCACTGGTAGGCCGGCATCTCCATGACGAAGACGGGGGTCTCGCCCCGCAGCAGCGTTCGTTTCAGGGCCAGGGCCACCAGCGGCGCCGTCACCAGCCCCAGGACGTACATGGCGAAGATGGCCAACCCCGGCACCCAGTCGCCATAGGAGCTCAGGAAGGCCCCGGCGAGCAAGAGGTAGACCGGGAGCCGGGCCGAGCAACTCATCAGCGGCGCGATGACGATCGTGGCCAGCCGGTCGCGACGATCTTCGATTACCCGTGTCGCCATCACGCCAGGGATAGCACAGGCGAACGACGACAGCAGGGGGATGAAGGCCTTGCCGCTCAGCCCGCACCGGGCCATGAGTTTGTCCATGAGGAAGGCGGCCCGGGCCATGTAGCCGCAATCTTCGAGGACGGCGATGAAGGCGAACAGGATCATGATCTGCGGCAAGAAGATGAGGATGCCGCCGACCCCGTCGATCACCCCCTGGACGAGCAAGCTGCGCAGCGGCCCCGGTGCCATGGCCCCCGAGACGGCCTCGGCGAGGAGGCCCTTACCCGCGTCGATCGCATCCATGAGCGGCTTGGCCCAGAGGAAGATCGACTGGAAGACGAGGAACATGACTCCCAGGAAGATCGCCAGCCCCCATACTCGGTGGGTGAGCACGGCGTCGATCCGCGCGGTCCAATCGGGGCCACGGGCCGACTCGCGCCGCTGGCAGTCGCGGAGCTTCTCCCGCAGCCAGGCGTAGCGGATCCGGGCCTCGATCTTGGGAACCGCCTGTTGGGGGGCGGCGAGCCGCTGCCGGGCCGCTGCCAGAGCAGGGCCCAGCGCACTGGGACCAGCCCGCAGACATTCGCTCTCCACGGCACCCTGCACGTCGATGAGCAAGCGTCGGGCCAGGAACTGGCGGCGCGGTTCGGCCGCGCCGTCGCCAGTCGTCAGCGTGAGCCGGCCTCCGATCTCCGCCACTTCCCGTTCGAAGGGTTCCGGGAAGGGCACGGAACTCCGCGGTGAGTGCAGCGGTCCGGCCAGAGCATGGCGCAGCGTCTCGATGCCGACCTGGGCGTTGGCCTGGACCGGTACGACGCGCACGCCGAGCCGTTCCGCCAGCACGACGGGATCGATGATGAAGCCCTTCTTCTGAGCCACGTCGGTCATGTTGAGGGCGATGACAACCGGCAGGCCCAGGTCGAGCAGTTGGGTCGTGAGGTAGAGATTGCGTTCGAGGTTGCTGGCGTCGACGATGTTGAGGATCACGTCGGGAGCCGGCTCACCGGGCTGCTGGCCCAGCAAGAGGCGGGTCGTGAGCCATTCGTCGGGGCTGCGGGCGGCCAGGCTGTAGGTGCCCGGCAGGTCGACCAGGTCGATGGTCGTGGCGTCGACGGCTATGGTGCCGACCTTCTTCTCGACCGTGACGCCGGGATAGTTGCCGACCCGTTGCCGCAGTCCGGAGAGGGCGTTGAAGAGCGTGGACTTGCCGGTATTCGGATTGCCGACGAGCAAGACCGTGCGATGTCGGCTCGGGCCGGGGTGCTTGCCGCTGGCAGGCTCGAGCGGAGGGCCAGGAAGCGGGGAGACCCCAGCCATCAGACGGGCTCCGGCGGCAAGGGTTCGATTCCGATCCGGGCCGCTTCCTGACGTCGCAAGGAGAGCACGCTCTGGCCCACGCGGATTTCCATGGGGTCGCCAAAGGGTGCTAGCGCCAGCACTTCCACCAGGTCCCCTTCGATCAGCCCCATCTCGACCAGCCGCTGGCTCAAGGCGTCGTCCCCGTCGACGGCGCTGATCCGGCCACGCTCCCCGGGCTTCAGGCCACTCAGGTTACTCATGATCCAACCGCGGCCAGACCCGCCACGAGGGGTCGAACAAACACCTGCAGGTGCTCGTCGAGCCGGAGCGACAGCCGCGTCGCCCCCACTTCGCACAGGCAGGGAGAACCGGGCTGGAGCATCTGGAGGCGAACACCGGCCCGCAGCCCTACGTCGGCCAGGCGCGCGACCCAGCGCGGATCGCCGTCCACGTCGGTCACTTCGGCCCATTCATTGGAACGCAGGCAGTCTAGGGGAAACATGGCGACTCGCTGCTGTTGAGATTGAATCTCAATAAGCCCTAATGGGAGTGTAGGCATCTGGACCCTTTCTGTCAATCGGCAAAGGAGGCGCTGCAACTGGAATCAGCCGGGATCACGGCCACCGGCCCGACCAGCGTCTTGCGTTTGGGTCGGGTTCGCTTGAAGATGGTGGAAGTGCATGAACTGGGATTGGCTCTGAATCTGGTGGAGCTTGCCGAGGCCGCGGCCCGGCAGGCCGGGGCGGAGCGGGTGCTGGCCGTGCGGGTGCGTTGCGGCGTGCTCAGCGGCGTGGTGCCTGCCGCTCTGCGAGCCGCCTTTGCCCAGGCGGCCCGCCAGACGATCCTGGCTGAAGCGCGGCTGGAGATCGATGTCGGGCCGCTTGAGGCCTATTGTGCTCGGTGCCAATGCAACGTCGTTCTTCCTGAGTTGGGTGAATGGAACTGCCCCGAGTGTGGCCAGCCGACCCATGAGCTTCGGCGTGGCCGGGAACTGGAGCTAGTCGAACTGGAAGTGCTCGATGCCGCCCCCGAGAGCGGAGTTCCTTGATCGGAGATCCTGGTCGCGCCCATGACGCCTGTCCTTTCGCCGCGCATTGTGGAAGTTCGCCAAGGGTTGCTGCAACGCAACGACCAGGTGGCGGCCGAGCTGCGGTCGCGCTTCACCGCGGCGGGGCTGTTCGTGCTCAACCTCGTCTCCAGCCCGGGAGCGGGGAAGACGCTGCTGCTGGAGCGCACGCTGACCGATTTGCGCCGAGCGGGCTGGCGCGTCGCGGCCCTGGTCGGCGATCTGGCCACCCAGCGCGATGCCGAGCGGCTGGCGCGGAGCGGCGCTCCAGTCCGCCAGATCAACACCCACGGGCTTTGCCATCTCGAAGCAGAGCACGTCCGGCAGCACCTGGAGGGCTGGAGTCTGGCGGAACTGGACCTGCTCTTCATCGAGAACGTCGGCAACCTGGTCTGCACGTCCGCCTACGACCTGGGGGAGACGCGGCGGGCAGTGCTATTGTCCGTCACTGAAGGCGAGGACAAGCCGCTCAAGTACCCGAGCTTGTTCAACAGTGCCGACTTGGCCGTGATCTCCAAGTCCGACCTGGCCGGGGTGTGCGAGTTCGATCGCTCGGCGGCTCTGGCCGCCCTCGCGGCCGTCCGGCCGGGATTGCCCACGCTGGAGCTGTCCGCCAAGACGGGGCTGGGCTGGGAGGCATGGCTGGCCTACCTCCAGCAGGAGCGGGAACGCTTGGGGAGTTCTTGACATGTGCCTGGCGATTCCAGGGCGGGTGGACGAGACCTATCAGCGTGACGGCCTGCCCATGGCCAAGGTCAACTTCGACGGCATCGTCAAGGAAGTCTGCCTGGAGTTCTTGCCCGAGGCCGGCGTGGGTGATTACGTGCTGGTTCACGTTGGCCTGGCCCTCAGCCGGATCGATGAGGCCACGGCGCAGGCATCCCTGGCGACCTGGCGCGAGCTGGGGACCTTGGCGGCCGAACTCGAGGCCGCGCCCGACAGTCCAGACCGCATGCCCCCGGCCTGTCCGCTACCCACCCCACGAACCGGAGCCGGTCCGTGAAGCATCTGAGCGAGTATCGCGACAGTGCCTTGGCCCAGCGGCTGGCTGCCGAGGTGCGGGCCCTGGTGACCCGACCCTGGGCGATCATGGAAGTGTGCGGCGGCCAGACCCATGCCATCCTGCGGCACGGGCTCGACCAACTGCTGCCGGAAGCGGTCACCCTCATTCACGGGCCAGGCTGCCCGGTCTGCGTTACTCCCGTGGCCCTCATTGACCGAGCCTTGACCCTGGCCGCCCAGCCCGGTGTGACCTTCTGCTCGTTTGGCGACATGCTCCGTGTTCCTGGCAGCAGCAGCGATCTGCTGGCCGTCAAGAGTCAGGGCGCGGATGTCCGCATCGTCTACGCCCCGCTCGATGCCGTCGAGTTGGCCCGCAGCCGGCCCGAGCGCCAGGTCATCTTCTTTGGGATCGGCTTCGAGACGACGGCCCCTGCCAACGCCCTGGCGGTATTGCACGCTCGGCGGCTGGGGCTGACCAATTTCAGCATGCTCATCTCGCATGTGCTGGTGCCGCCCGCGCTGGCAGCCGTGCTGAGTGCTCCGGGGTGCAAGGTGAATGCGATCCTGGCCGCGGGCCACGTCTGCACCGTCATGGGCTGGCAGCAATACCCCGCCTTGGCGGCGCGCCATCGGGTGCCGATCGTCATCACCGGTTTTGAGCCGCTGGACATTCTGGAGGGCATTCGCCGGGCGGTGCGGCAACTCGAAGCGGGAGAGGCTGTGGTCGAGAATGCCTATCCCCGCGTGGTTTCGGCCGAGGGCAACTTCCGGGCTCAGGCGGCGCTGGCCGAGGTGTTCGAAGTCTGCGACCGCGAATGGCGTGGGCTCGGCGTCCTGCCCGCCAGCGGTCTACGGCTCCGGGCCAGCTTGCGGGATTTCGATGCCGAGCAGCGCTTCCCATGCACCATTCGCCCCGAGGCAGCGCCGCCCAGCCCGTGTCGGAGTGGCGAGGTCCTCCAAGGGCTGATCCGGCCGCCGGAATGTGCCGCCTTCGGCGCCGAGTGTACACCCCGCACGCCCCTGGGAGCCACGATGGTTTCGAGCGAGGGTGCGTGCGCGGCTTACTTCCACTATGGCCGCCTCAAATCTGCCCGTACCCCGGCGTCAAGGGAAGTCTGCCCATGAACGGTGCGAGCGGCACGCCGGCCCTGAACTGGAGCTGCCCGGTGCCGCTCCGTCATCATGACGCGATCACGCTGGGGCATGGCGGCGGCGGTCGGCTCACGGCGGAGTTGATCGAGCATCTTTTCCTGCCCGCCTTCCGCAATGAGAGTCTGGACGCTCTGGGAGATGCGGCCGTGCTCCCGGCCATGTCCGGTCGGCTGGCCTGTGCCACCGATGGCCACGTGGTTCGGCCGCTCGTGTTCCCGGGCGGCTCGATTGGCGATCTGGCGGTCAACGGCACCGTGAACGATCTGGCCATGGTCGGAGCGATTCCCCGCTATCTCACCGCCAGCTTCATTCTCGAAGAGGGGCTGCCCCTGGCGACGCTGGGGCTCATCGCCGAGCACATGGGAGCGGCGGCTCGGGCGGCCGGGGTCGCCATCGTGGCGGGGGGTATCAAGGGCGGCGGTCCGGGGCCTGGCGGCCGCCGCCACACCAACCTGCCCGGGGACCGCGCCATGCTCCCCGCCCTGCTCACGGCATTTTCCACCGCCTCCTCGTCCG
>CALLZJ010000414.1 GCA_937858435.1 uncultured bacterium | reverse complement strand
GGCATACCCCAGCCCCTGATTCAGGCCGCCGGCCGAGCCTGTCACCTTGACGTTCTTCCAGAATTCGTCGCGGATGGCCGGGATCTGCTCGAGGCAGGTCTTCAGGCTCGCTTCGGTCCGGGCCATGCCGCACTTCTCCCAGAGCAGCGTCCCGAGCTGCTTGTGGTAGTAACTCGGCGGCTCTTTGCCATTCACCGCCAGCAGCCGCTGCGCCACCTGCGACACGTGGTCGATGGCCTGCTTGAAGGCGTCGTGGCTGGTGGGGAAGGTCTCCTTGGTCGTACTCGCCAGGTGCTGTCCCAACGTGTAGGGCAGGATGAAGTAACCGTCCGCCAGTCCCTGCATGAGGGCCGAGGCACCAAGCCGATTGGCCCCGTGATCGGAGAAGTTGGCCTCGCCGATCACGAACAGCCCCGGGATGTTGCTCATCAGGTTGTAGTCGACCCACAGCCCGCCCATGGTGTAGTGCAAGGCGGGATAGATGCGCATGGGCACCCGGTAGGGGTCCTCGTCGGTGATGTGGTGGTACATGTCGAAGAGGTTGCCGTACTTTTCGCGAATGGTGGCCACGCCCACCCGCTTGATGGCGTCGCTGAAGTCGAGGTAGACGCCCCGGCCGCTCTCGCCGACCCCCCGGCCTTCGTCGCAGACCCGCTTGGCGGCTCGGGAGGAGATATCCCGCGGTGCCAGATTGCCGTAGCTGGGGTACATCCGTTCGAGGTAGTAGTCGCGGGCGGCTTCGGGAATTTCGGCAGGCGACCGTTTGTCGCCGGCTTGCTTGGGCACCCAAATGCGACCGTCGTTGCGGAGCGACTCGGACATCAGCGTGAGCTTGCGCTGGTAGTCGCCTGAAACGGGGATGCAGGTCGGGTGAATCTGGGTGAAGCAGGGATTGGCGAAAACCGCCCCCCGCTTGTAGGCCCGCCAGGCGGCCGTCACGTTGCAGCCCGAAGCGTTGGTCGAGAGGAAAAAGGCGTTGCTGTAGCCGCCCGTGGCCACGACGACGGCGTCGCCGGCATGGGCCTCGACCGCTCCGGTCGCCAGGTTGCGCGTGATGATGCCGGCCGCTCGCCCCTGGACGACGACGAGGTCGAGCATCTCGCTGCGGGTATGGAGCTTCACCTTGCCGAGTCCGACCTGCCGCGACAGTGCGGAGTAGGCACCGATGAGAAGCTGTTGGCCCGTCTGCCCGCGGCAGTAGAAGGTCCGCGAGACCTGGGCCCCGCCGAAGCTGCGGTTGGCGAGTGTGCCGCCATACTCCCGGTTGAAGGGCACTCCCTGGGCGACGCACTGGTCGATGATGTGGACGCTGACCTCGGCCAGGCGATGGACGTTGGCCTCCCGAGCGCGGTAGTCGCCGCCCTTGAGCGTGTCGATGAAGAGCCGCTCGATGCTGTCACCGTCGTTCTGGTAGTTCTTGGCGGCGTTGATGCCGCCCTGGGCCGAGATGCTGTGGGCCCGCCGGGGGCTGTCATGGAAGGTGAAGCAATGGACGTCGTAGCCCAACTCGGCCAGCGTCGCCGCCGCCGACGCCCCGGCCAGGCCGCTCCCGACGACCAGGATGCGGTACTTCCGCTTGTTGTTGGGAGCGACCAGCTTCTGCTCGGCGCGGTAGCGGGTCCACTTCTCCGCGACGGGACCAGACGGAATCTTGGGATCGAGCTTCATGAACGGAACCTTCTGAGCGGGGCCCGAACTCTCGGGCCTGTTAGCGGATGCCGTGCCGTTTCCACTTGCCGGGCCCGACCATCAAGGCGCGACGCTCGGCACTTCCTGCCCGATCATGCCGGTCCAGATGGCGACCGGCATGCTGATATTGCCGACGGCGATGACCACGGCGACCAGAATCCCCAGCCGCCACAGCCAGACGTTGTAACGGGGATGGTTGATGCCCAGCGACTGGAACCAACTGCTCGCCCCGTGGGCCAGGTGCGAGGCCAGGACGAGCTGGGCGGCCACGTAAACCAGCACAATCCACCACTGCCGGCACGCATGGACGACCATGGTGTAGATGTCATGCCGGCCCTTGGCGTCGCGGAGGTCGAGCAAGTTCTTCATCACCACCACTTCCGAACCCTGCGTTTGGGACGGAACCTGATGGACCAGCCCAAAGGTGTAATGGGCCAGGTGGAACACCACGAAGAGCAGGATGACCACCCCGGTCATGAGCATGTACTGCGAAGGCGTGCTGGCTTGCAGCGTCCGCTCCACGACGTAGCGCTGAGGCCGGGCTGCCGTGTTGCGCTGCCGGATCTTCAACGCCAGGTAGACGTGGAGGATGAAGAGGGCCAGCAGTCCAATCCGGGCGACCCACAAGGCCGGCCCCAGGTCGCGCAGCCACTGGCCATAGGCGTTGAGGGCCTCGGCCCCCTTGAACACCAGCAGATTGCCCGCCATGTGGAGGATGAGAAAAAGGATAAGCCCCAGGCCGGTCAGGCCCATCAGGTACTTGATCGTCAGCGTGGAGAGGGGCAAAGGTGCTGGCGAGACGGCCGCCCGTGGGGCAGCGGGCGCGGTGGCGGTGGACATCGATCGGCCTCGGCACACGTGAGCGTCTAGGGCTGTCTTATCCCAGCCGTACTTGCGCGGCAATCAGCCGCTCCATGGCATTCCCGCGCCGGCGATCCTAGGTTGACTGAGACGCCTCACCGGATCTGGCGACCCAACATGCGCGTGCTCGTGGATGGATACAACGTGCTCTTCGCCCTGGGGCTGATCCCACGCCAGCTCGAGCCGGACACGTTGCATCAGGCCCGCCTCCAGCTCCTCGAGATGGTCCGCCAGCACCTCGGCGACCGAGCGCGCGAGGTGGCCGTGTTCTTCGATGCGAGCCGGGCGCCGGCCCACGCCCCGGGCGACTCGACCTGGCACGGCATCAGCGTCTTCTTTGCCCGCAAGAAGACCGAAGCGGACGACCTGATCGAACACCTGGTCGTGCAGGCTGCCGTGCCGCGGCGGATGACGGTCATCTCCTCGGATCGGCGGTTGCGGCAGGTGGCCGAGCGTCGCGGCGCCACGGCCGTCCGGGCTGAGGACTTCCTGGAATGGCTGGAACGAGAGGCGAAAGCTGCTGGGCCAGAACAGGCTCTAGCGCCTGGAGCTGCGTCGGACACCGGTGATCGGCCGACGGAAATCGGGCCCGAAGAGACTGCCGCCTGGCTCAAGGAGTTTGGCCACCTGGACCAGGACCCGGAACTGGGGCGACCCCACTTCGCCGACTTGGACTTCGGTGATTTGGACGATCTGGACCGCGACGGGCCCCGGCCCGGCAAGCCGCCCCGCCGCTGAGGCTAGAGCACCGGGCTCACGCTGGCTCCCTGGGCGACGTTTTGGGCCATGGTGCGAAGCTGCCGCTGGAGTTCCTTGGTGGGCGGGAGATCCTTCTTCTCCTGGGCCTTCTTGAACTCACGCTCCAGGTAGGCCAGGCGTTCGCGGCTGTCCATCTTCGCGAGCGGACTGAAGTAGTCGATGAAGAGTCGGCCATGGAGATGGTCGGTTTCATGTTGCACGATCCGGGCCTCGAGGTCTTGCAAGTGCAGGTCGACCATCTCGCCGGCCGCATTGGTGGCCTGCACCCGGATCGACTTGGCCCGGCGGACCTTCTGGAAGAGTTCTGGGAAGCTGAGGCAACCCTCCTCGGCCTCCACGGACCCCTTCTTGTCGCTGATGAGCGGATTGATGAAGATCTGATCGTGGTCCGGCTGTTGCGGGTCCCCCGTCCGGTTCATGGCGAAGATTTGCAGGGGCAGGCCGATCTGCGGGGCGGCCAGACCCAGGCCCCGTTGCTCGTGCATCAGCGCCCGCAGTTCTTCGATGATCTGCCGGACCTGCTTGTCGATGATCCGCACGGGCTCGGCTGGGAAGCGCAGGGCGGGGTGGGGGTACTTAACGATCTTGGCCATGAGGGGGTTCGCTCGAGTGCTCCTTTGAGATTTTCTACGCCTGGCCTATTGGGGCGGACACTGCGGCTTGCGGCCCTTCAGTCGCCCATCTTGCCTGCCTGGCCCGGATTCCAGAGCCCGCTTCAACCCCGCTTGCGTTTTCTGGACTTCCGGGTACCATCAGCCGACTTGCCGCCAGGACGCAAGGAGGCGACCCATGGCGAATCTGACACTGCGGCCGCCACCGGATCGGCTGCGGTACGCTCAAGAAATCATACGCACCGAGGCGGCCGCCCTGCGACTGGTGGCGGATCGCCTGGGCCCGTCGTTTCTCCAGGCCGTCGATCTCATCTTCCAAGGGGTGGGCCGGGTCGGACTGACGGGCACGGGCAAGTCGGCCGACATCGCCCAGAAGATCGCCGGCACACTGAATTCGACCGGCACCCGGGCTTATGTTCTGGATGCCACCCGGGCCGTCCATGGCGACCTGGGGATGATCGCGCCGCAAGACGTCATGCTGGCCCTGTCCCACAGTGGCGAGAGCGAGGAGATCGTCCGGCTGCTCGGGCCGCTGCGCGACCTATCCGCCGCGGTGGTGGGGCTGACTTCGAACCCGAACAGCACGCTGGCCCGCAAGGCCGACGTGGCCATTGTCATCGGTCCCTTGTCCGAAGTCTGCCCTCTCGGACTGGCTCCCAGCACGAGCACGACGGCGATGGCCGCGGTCGGCGACGCCCTGGCCTTCGTCCTCAGTGACATGCGCCAGTTTGGCCACGAGGACTTCGCCCGCTTCCACCCGGCGGGCAGCCTGGGACGCAAGCTCATGAAGGTTGAGGCGGTCCTGCGCGACGGCGACCAGGTCCGCCGGGCCGCCCCCACGGACACCGTGCGGCAGGCCTTCGCCACGCGCACCGCCGGCCGACGCTCCGGGGCGATCCTCATCCTGGACGAGACCGAGCGGCTCCTGGGCCTGTTCACCGACAGCGACCTGGCCCGCCTGTTCGAGCAACATCGGGACGGCGGCCTCGACCGGCCCATTCAGGAAGTCATGACCCGCAGCCCGCTCACCGTACCGGCGGGCACGCGGCTGCTGGAGGCGGTCGAACTCATGCAGCGGCACAAGATCAGCGAGTTGCCCGTGGTCGACGGAGTCGGCCGGGCCTTGGGCCTGCTCGATATCACCGATCTGATCGGCCTGGTGCCCATGGAGCAGCCCAGCGTCCCGCCGCTGGCCGCCGTCGCATGACGTTGGCGGAGCGGTGCCGGCGCGTGAAGCTCTTGGTTCTGGACGTGGATGGCGTGCTGACCGACGGCGGCATCGTGTTCTCGGATCGGGGCGAGGAGATCAAACGCTTCTTTGTCCGTGACGGCTCGGCGATCAAGCGCTGGGAGCGGGCGGGTAAGAAGCTGGCGCTGCTGAGTGGCCGGTCGTCGGCAGCGACGCTGGCCCGGGCCCGGGACCTGGGCATCGCCACGGTGGTGCAGGGAAACCCGGACAAGCGGCCTGGCCTGGAACGGCTCATGGCCGAGTTCCAGGTCGAAGCCGCGGCCGTGGCGGCCATCGGCGACGACAGTGCCGACGTGCCCGTGCTGACGACTTGCGGGCTGGCCATCGCCGTGGCCGACGCTTGCTCGGAGGTGCGGCGCGTGGCCCACTATGTCACGCAGGCCCTGGGCGGCCAAGGGGCCGTGCGCGAGGCGATCGATCGAATGCTTTGGGCCATGCCCGAGGGGTGGGCCCACATCAGTGCTGACGCGGTGTAAGAGACGAAACGCGGCTCGGGACTCCTGGCACGGACATGTGGACACCGCGCAGACTTCTGTTGTTCTTGCTCACCTTCCTGGGCTTTTTCGCGGCCTATTGGGTCTACGATCTCTTTCTGGGTCATTACGACGGCCTGCCGCCCCTGCCGAGCGAGTTCCGTCGGGGGACAGCGCGTGGCCCGCAGCTTCAGCCGGGCTCGTTGCCGCAGGATGGGAGCGGGCTCACGGCCCAACTCGAACGCGCCTTCGGCCCCAACTGCGAAGAGAAGAAGCGGCGTCTTTTCGAATGGCGGGCCCAAGGCATCCTGGTCGCCACCGAGGAGTGGAAACTGCTGCCCTCGGGCCGGCTGCTGCTGACCAAGGTGAGCGTGGCGATCTTCAATCCCGGGCGGCCCGATCAGCCAGGCGACGAGATCAACACCATCAAGGGTGACGAAGCCGAGATCGAGTTCGACCAGCCCGTCAACGATCTGCGGGATGCGGCCAAGCGTAAACCCGTGGCGGGCGAGCTGCGCGGCAACGTCGTGCTCAAGAACAATCGCCGCTCGCCGACCCAGGAAGACGACGTACGCCTGCTAACTTCCTGGCTTAAGTACCGGGACGACCAGCAGCGTGTCTGGACCGATGCACCGGTGCGGATCGTCGACGATTCGACCGGAGCCGTCGCCACGGCCGTGGGCATGGAAGTGGAGTTGATCGCCAAGTCGCCGGAGCCGACGACGTCCCTGCCCCCACGGTCCAAGCGGCCGGCGGCCTCGGTGAGCGGCGTGCGGACCGTGCGGCTCGCCCACGACGTCCGCATGGAATGGCCCGACGATGGCCGCTCCAACTTCCTGGCGGGGGGTGAGCGACGCCCGGAGCCCGCTTCACCACCGCCAACACCAGCAGACACTCCCGCGGCCGCCCTCCAGCCCTTGCCCAAGAGCCTGATCGTCATTCAGAGCGCGGGGCCGTTCGTCTTCAACGTCGAGGAAGAGTCCGCCGAGTTCACCGACCAGGTCCAGGTGCTCCGTGAGCATCAGGCCAACCCAAACGCTCCGGCCGGTCCCACCCGCTACGACCAGCTCAACTGCGAGGCCCTCTTCCTGAAGTTCGCCCGCAAGGAGCGGGTGGCCAACGGGGTGGGTGCCGCGACGAGCCGGTCGGACACGGAAGGCGGCTGGGACATTCTCCTGGCCCGAGCTCGGGGCAAGGCTGTCGAGTTGGCGGCCGAGGACGATGCCGGCAACAAGACGCTCCATGCCATCGGCGGCGAGCTGATCTACGACAAGGCCCAGCGGACGACCCGTCTCACGAGCCTGACCGGCCGGCCGCTCGTGGTCGACATGCATGGCCATGAGCTGCGCCTGACCGGGTTGCTGACCTTGCTCCATCCCCCCGAAGGCGGCCGGCACCTGCAAGAAGCCCACGCCGAGGGACCCGGCGAGATTCGCATCCGCACCACCCGGCCAGGCGAAGCGCCCACACCACCCATCGTCGCCACCTGGCAACGGGCCCTCCACTGGACCAAGGACCAAGGGCTGGACCGCTTGCAGTTTCTGAACCAGGCGGCATTCGCCGACCCGCAGCGGGGCCGACTCGAAGCCAACGATCAGATCGTCGTCTGGGTAAGCAACCTGGAATCGGCAAGCCAGAGCGATCCGGCCACGGCACCCACCTCGGCACCGGGCGAAGGGCCCAAGGTCGCACCGCGGCGGCTCGAAGCCACGGGGGAGGTTCGGCTCAGCTCGTCGGATGTGATCGTCCGACGCACCGATAAGCTCGTGGTGGCCTTCAAGGAACCCACGGGCCGCTACGGCAGCACGCCGTCCCATAGTCCGACGAACACACCGCCATGGGCCTCGCCCCCTCCCGGGGCTGGAAGTGGAGCCGCGCCGCCGGGGACGGGCTTTGTGCCGGGGGGTAGTCCGCTGGCCGACGCGCCGGCACCCCCGGGACAGCGCCGGCCGCCCATCATCGTCACCGCCCGTTTGCTCGATATCGAGGTTGAACGCATCGAACAGCGCTACGAGGCCGACCGAGTCCGGGCCGAAGGCGACGTGGTGGCCACCCAGGCCGCCCAGGTGGAGGGCGGCAAGCCGCTCGACCTGCGGGCCGATCGCCTGGACCTGCGGCGCCATGGGCCCGACTTCCTGATCGATCTGTTCGGGCAGCCGGCCAGCGTCCAGTTCGAACGACTGACCCTCACCGGGCCCATCATCAAGCTCGACCAGCAGCAGAATACGGTCGAGGTCGCTGGCCGCGGCATGATGAAGCTCCCCAGCCGCACCGATTTCCAGGGCAACCGGCTGCGCGATGAGGTCGACGTCGTGGTCACCTGGTCGCAGCGCATGCTGTTCGACGGCAAGCTCGCTGAGTTCTCCGGCCAGGTCGTCGCCGAGCAGCAAGGGGCCCGGCTCACGGGCAACGACATGCGTGTGGAACTGGCCCACCGCATCCCTCTGCGGGAGCGGCCTCGGACCCAGGGTGAGGCGGCGCCGGCGATCTCCCGGCTGCTCGCGGGCGGGGGCATCACCCTGGAGAAGCGCGGCGACCGGCCCGGCGAGTATCAGCGCGTCCGAGGTCAGGAACTCGACTTCAACAATGCCGACCAGGAACGGCGCGTCCTCATCGTCCGCGGCCCGGGGCAGTCGGACCTCTTGCAACTGACCCGCGAGGCCCAGGTCGCGCCGCAGGCGCAGGCCTCCGCGCGGGAGGAGCTGAAGCTCACGCGGGTGATCTTCGAAGGTGCGATGGAAGCCGACCAGCAGCGGGGGATCATCATCTTCCGTGAGAGTCTGCAGATGTACCATCTGCCGAGCCAGAATCTGGACCAGCCGCTGAACCCCGACGACCTGCCCCGGGGCGCCTTCTTCCTGACCTGCGAGGAGATTCAGGCGACGATGGGCCGACCCGCTCCGGGCAGTCCGCCAGGCGCCCCAGGGGCCGCGGCTCCTGGTCCATCCCGTGAGTTCCGAGCCTTTCACCGAGTCCGCGTTCATGCCAACGAGTTCACGGCGGTCGCCGACGAACTCAAGTATGACGAGGGCAAGGACCTCCTGATCCTGGAGGGGCGTGGAGCGAATCGGGCTACCCTGTTCCGACAGACCCGGCCTGGGGCGCCGCGCGATCCCTTCTCCTCTCGCCAGATTCGCTACGATCGGCTCCGCAATCAGGTGCAGACCAGCGAGACCGACGCCATCTTCATCAACGCTCCCGGCACGCCGCCCCGTTAGGTTAGTTGAGCCCGGAGTGAGCTTCACTTCCACCGTTCCGGATAGGCGCGGTCGCCGCCAGCGTGTCGTGTCGGCCCTAATCGTGCAAGTTCGAATGCCAGAATCCAACAGTGGCGGCCACTCGTCTTTGGGGTTAGACTGGCTGCGCTTCGGCGTGGCACTCCATTGTCCATGCGACGAAAGGACCGTTAGCCATGCATCGCGCACTGCTTGGAGGATTCCTCATGACCCTGGCCTGGTGGAGCTTCCTTGGCCGGCCGGCCCCCGCCGTTCCCATGCCGCTCCAGGAGCCAGCCGGGCCGACCCTCTCTGCTTCGGGCCAGGCGGTGGCGGCCGCCACCAACCGGTTCGCCCACGACCTTTACCGCCAGCTCAGCCAGGAACCAGGCAACCACTTCTTTGCGCCGGCCAGCATCAACACGGCGCTGGCCCTGGCCTATGGCGGTGCCCGGGGCACCACGGCCGAGGAGATGGCCCAGGTGCTCCATTTCGGTAGGCTCGGGGCCGAGGTCCATACCGGCTTCCGCGATCTGGCCGCCTTTCTGCCCACGGTGGCTCAACCCACGCGCAAGCCGCCAGTGCTATCCGTCGCCAACGCGCTTTGGTGCCAGGACGGCTTCCCCCTGCAGACCGATTATCTACAGCTCACCAATCTCAACTACGCCGCCGGGCTTAGGCGGCTGGACATCGCCAACGATCCCGACAAGGCCCGGCGGACGATCAATGCCTGGGTCGAGGAGCAGACGCGGGACAAGATCAAGGAGCTACTGAAGTCCGGCCAGGTCACCGCCGACACCCGGCTGGTATTGACGAACGCGATCTACATGAAGGCGACCTGGTTGCGCCCCTTTGAGCCGGACCGAACAGGCAAGGAAGACTTCGCTGTCACGGCGGAGCGGAAGGTCAGCGTGCCCATGATGCGGCAGACGACCCATTTCCGCTATGGCGCGACGGACGATGCCCAGATCGTGGAACTACCCTACGAGGGTGGGAGCCTGTCCATGGTCGTGGTGCTACCGCGCCAGAAGAACGGCCTGGCGGACTTGGAAAAGAAGCTGGCCCAGCAGCCCGAATGGCTCGGAAACCAGTTCGGGACCCTGAACCTGGCCAAGGTGAACCTGAAGCTGCCCAAGTTCAAGGCCCGTTCGAGCTTCGAACTCAGCCGCACACTGGGGGCCATGGGGATGCGGCAGGCCTTCTTGCCCAACGGCGCGGACTTCAGCGGCATCACGACGTCGGAGCCGCTCTTCATCGGGCTCGTCGTGCACCAGGCCTTCGTGGCAGTCGATGAAGAGGGGACGGAAGCGGCGGCGGCCACGGCCATCACCATGCGTGCCGGCTCTGCGGCCCGTCCCGAGACGATCCACGACTTCCACGCCGATCATCCGTTCCTGTACTTCATCCGTGACGTTCGCAGCGGCGCGATCCTGTTCATGGGTCGGTTGAGCGCTCCCGAGGCCGACGCCAGGTAACAGGCTGACGCCCAAGCGGATGCCGATCGGACTGGCGGCCGGTGGCCCACCAATGAAGCAGCAGCCGGTCCGTCCTGGACCGGCTGCCGTCCCCCTGTCGTGAATGGGAACCATTCACAGCGCGTACTGTCTTGGGCAGTCGCCTGCGGAAGCGAACTACTTGCCGGGATTGTAGGGCATGGGCTTGGCGAAGGTGTTTTCACCGCCGCCGGTGCCGGCCTGCGGGACCGCGGCCGTCGGGCCGCCGCCAGTGCAAGGATCGCAAGGAGGAGACCATTCCATCGGCGGCGGCTGCCGGCCGAAGAGGCGGCCGAAGAAGCCCGGCTCGCACGGATTGGAACAGCACCCCGCGATTGCCGCCACCGAGGCGAGCAGCCACAAGGGCCAACGTGAACGATTCATGACGAACCCCCTGAAAAGCGCGGCACGAGGGCCGCAATGCTGATGCCCGCCGATCGAGCCGCCAGGCCTGTTTCTGATGCGGGAACCGATCCCGCCGTGGCTGCGTCTCAACTCGGGTGGCGTCTCTTCCCCTGGATGAAGCATGCCGCGCGGCGTGGACGGCTCCAAATCCGGGCGCTCGGAATCGCGGTTTTCCGCCCTCCGCACGTCCGGTGCCACCGCTGCTGGCCGCAAGGTCTCTTGGCCGATTCACGGCACAGGGCCAATTACCCTCAAGCTCGAGTTCGACCCGGGTGCGGGGCTGGTCTTCGCCGCGAATCGGTAGGGGAAGAATGGCACCACGGGAACGCCCAGTTCCCGTGCCGGGGCCATTGGCCGCGAGGTTCAGCCGGTCCGGGCCGCCTGGTGAGTGGCCGGCTCGGCTTGCGGCCGATGGGCACTCACCTTATCATCTAGGCTAGGTTCGGGTTACGCCGAATGTAGCGAATGCTCAGCCTCAGGACCGACCCCCGGGCCGGCCGAGGGCTGATTTTCTTGGTTTTGCCGTGGTGGCCCTCGGGGCTGCGGCGGCCCTGCGTCATCGGAGGTCGGCCGCGTGAGCGTCAATCCTGCCGAGCTCGAAGAGAAGCGTCAACAAATCAACCGCTTGATCGAGGAGATCGCCCGGCTGGCCGACGCGCCCATAGGCCCCATGGAGTTTGCCGCCGAGTTCCTGCAGCGGGTGCTGTTGGCCTTGGCTGCTCCGGCGGGCGTGATGTGGAACCGCACCCCGCAAGGGAACCTCCAGCTCCAGTACCAGGTCAACTTCAACGACATGGGCCTGGACGGCATCCCCAACGGCCGGGCCTGCCACGATGAACTCCTGCGCCTGGCCGTGCAGCAAGGGCGGGCCATGGTCGTGCCGCCCAATAGCGGGCCCGTGGCCTCGACACAGCAGATCGCACCGGCCAACGTCACCAACTACTACGTGCTCCTGGCCCCCATCGCCGTCGACCGCCAGGTCGCTGGACTCGTCGAAGTCTGGGTCGACTCGGAGCGCAACCCGCAGGCGATCCGTGGCTTTCTCCAGTTCATGGAGGACATGAGCACCTACGCCGCAGCTTATCTACGCAACAATCAGCTTCGGCAGATGACCGGACAGCAACAGGTCTGGGCCCAGCTTGAGACCTTCGCCCGGCAGATTCACGCCAGCCTCGCCCCGCGCGAGGTCGGCTACATCGTCGTCAACGAGGCCCGGCGGCTGCTCCAGGTCGATCGGGTGGCGGTGGCGGGCCGGCTCGGCGGCTGGACCGAGATTGAGGCCATCTCCGGGGCCGACGTGATCGAGAAACGCAGCAACCTGGTCCAGACCATGCGGAAGCTGTGCAACGACGTGCTGGTCTGGAACGACCGGCTCGTTTATGCCGGCCAGAAGGACGAGAGCCTGCCGCCCCGCGTCCTCGCCAGCCTCGACGCCTTCCTGACCGAGAGCAACAGCAAGCTGCTCATCGTCATGCCGCTGCGGGACGACCGGGAGACGGACAAGGATCGGCCGGCGCGGTCCGTGTTGCTCGTTGAGTGTTTCGAGCCCACCGTCACCGTCGACTTGCTTATGTCCCGGGTCGAGGTGGTGGCCCGCCATGCCGCCCCGGCCATGTACAACGCCCTGGAGCATCGCCGCATCCCCTTCCGCTGGGCCCTGTCCCCCATCGCCAACATCCGCGACAGCCTGCGGGGCAAGCGGCTGGCCTGGGCTTCCGCCATTGCCGGCGCCCTGGCCCTCATCACGCTCCTCATGATCTTCGTGCCCTATCCGCTGCGGATGTCCGCCACCGGCAAGCTGATGCCCAAGGAGCGGCAGTCCGTCTACGCCCAGGTCGAAGGCAAGATCACCGACGTTCGCGTCAAGCCCGGCGACCAGGTCGGCAAGGACCAGGAACTGCTCGACGTCTTCGATCAGCAACTGGCTTCCAAGATGACCAAGCTGATGCAGGACATGCGGTTCGCCAAGGATCGCATGGACCTCATTGGCGGCCAGCTCAACAGCCATGCCCTGACGCCGCAGGAAAAGAACTCCCTACTCACCGAGTTGGCCCGGGCCCAGTTCGACTACAACACGGCCCGCGGCGAGTTGGACGTTCACCTGCAACTCACCTCGGACCCACGCCAGGCCAAGATTCGGGCACCGATGGCGGGGACCGTGGTCACCTTCGATCTGACTCAGCTCCGCAATCTGATGGTCAAGCCGGGCGACAAGCTGCTGGATATTGCCCTCCTCGACGGTCCATGGGAAGTGGAGCTGCGCATTCCCGAGACGCACGTGGGCCATATCCGCGAGGCCCTGGCTCAGCAGTTCCCCGAGCCGCTCGAGGTGGACCTCATGCTCACGAGCCACCCCGACCGCCGGTATAAAGGCAAACTCCATCGGGAGGGGCTTGGCGGCCGCGTGGACGTCTTCAACAACGAACCCGCCCTGACGGCCCGGGTCCAGGTCGGCGACGATCTGGCCGACCTGTTGCGGCAGTTAGGCGGCGGGGCGATGCCGAACGAGACGGAAGTCCGGGCCAAGATTCGGTGCGGCAAGCGGGCCGTCGGCTACGTCTGGTTCTACCAGCTTTGGGAATTCATGTTCGAACACCTGATCTTCTAGGCGGCCACGTGAGAGCAGGCGGCTGACCGACCGCGTCGTTCGCCGCTCAGGCAGACCAACAAGGGGAAGACAAGCGATGTGGCGATTCTTGGTATTCGTGGCCCTGCTCGTGGGACTCATCGGTGCCGCGTGGTATCTGAAGGGCACTCCTGAGCTCAGTTCGACGCCGCGGGTGGACAACCCTCTCGCTCCAACCCGGGTGGCCACTCCGCTCAGCGTCGGCGGCGCTTCCGCATCGGTCGCGCCCCTGGGGGTGGGGGAAGCGTCGGCGAGCACGGGGCTCAAAGACCCGGTCCATGTCCCGGGCGCCACCCTCTTCCCGAAGGCGGAACAAGATGTGGCCTCCCGCACGGACGGCCAGGTGCAATCGGTCCACGTTCGGCTCGGTGACCGGGTCGTGGCCGGCCAGACGCTCGCTCGGCTCGATGAGAGTCTGGCCCAGGCGATTGTCGAATCGGCCCGGATCGAGGCCGAGAGCGAAGCCACGCTTTCGTCGGCCGACGAACAGGAGCGGGCAACGCGCCAGATCTACGAGAAGGACCGGATGGCCGGGGCGGGGGTCTCCGAAGTGGACAAGCTCATCCACTTTTTCCAATGGAAGAAGGCCCAGGCCGACGTGGTCAAGGCTCGGGAAGAGCGCGACGTGGCTCGCCAACGACTGGTGAAGGCCCGGCGTGAGCTGGAACTCCACACGCTGCGGACCGAGATCGACGGCGAGATCAGCCTGGCGACCAAGAAAGTTGGCGATCCGGTACGGGGCGGCGAGACGATCTTCCATGTCATCAACACTGATCACGTCTGGGCCGAGGGATTCGTCGAGGCCGAGCATGCCGCCCAGTTGCGGCCCGGCATGCGGGTGCTGGTCGAGCCCGAGCGGCCGGAAGCCCCCTTGAAGGAACTGCGGCGGCACACCGGCCCCGTCCTCGACCTGGCGACTTCGCCCGACTCGGTGCTGTTGGCCTCGGCGAGCGAAGACGGCACCGTCATCGTGTGGGACTGGCGGGCCGGCGTGCCCGTCTGGGTGGGACGAACCGAACCGAGGCAGGTCGAATTCTACAGCGTCGCCTTTAGCCCGGTGGCGAAGGATGGTGCTAATGGCCGCACCTACGATCTGGCGGTGGGCGGCGGGGACGGCGTGGTGCGCCTGTGGACGCTACGGCTAGATGCATCCCGCCGGGTCCACGTGGAGGCCAGCCATGAACTGCGTAGTCCCCATCACTCGGGTCGCATCTTCGCCGTGACCTTCGCGCCCAATGGCCAGGTGCTGGCCAGCGGCGGCGCGGATCGCAACATCGTCCTGTGGAAGCTAGAAGACCGCGAAGCGCTGTATCGCTTCCCCACTAACGACAGCCGTGAAACGGCTCACCGCGGGGCGGTGACCTCGCTGCTCTTTACCCCGACGGGAGAGCTTATCTCCACGTCGACCGACCGCACCGTGAAGTGCTGGGAACTCGATCAGAGCTTTGCCGTGCTCCGGCTGCAGCTTGAAGGCCGGTCCGGCGACGTCTTCCGCTTCAACCTGAGCCCGGACGGCAACCAGATCCTTTTTGAGAAGGATGAGGAGTTGCGGATCGTCGATCTCCGCGACGGCGGCATCGTGGGCGTCATGAAGAGCCGGGACGGTCTCTTCCGCAATCTGGCCCTGTTCGCGCCCCAGGGGAATCAGGTGCTGACCTCCACGGCGAATGGCCGGCTGCAACTCTGGCGCGCCCCCGCGGCGCCGAACGAAGAGCGATTCTTCCGCACCGCCTACCAGCAGCGGGTCCGCAAGAACAGTTTCGTCCTCCTGGGGCTGATGGGAGAAGTGCTCAATCCGGGTCTGCCGGTAGTCAGCGGGGTCTATGCGGTCGTGGCGTCACCGCAGTTGCGTTCCGCTCCGCTCCCCGACTTGGCCCTTGCTCCCGCCTTCCCGACGATGGCGGCGTCCGCCGCTCTGCCCACGGTCGAGGTGGTTGAGCGACCCTTCGAGGGGCTCACGGCGATTCCGACCCTCTGGCCGCTCGGCGGCTATGAGCTGCGCCATCTGCGGTGTCCCGAGACGGCGGGCGTCTTCTGCGGTACCTTCGCGCTGCATGCGCCGGTGGCCTTCACCGCTGGCCGCGACCACGTCATCCGCGTCTGGCCGCGGCCCGCCGACGTCGACCGGACCATCGAGGGCGTGCTTACCTACGTCGGCAGCCAGGTACAGAGCGGGACGACCCTCACGCGCATCCGGGCCGAGTTCACCAATCCGCGAGATAGCCGGCGGCTCAAGATCGGCGGCAAGGTCAGCCTGACTCTCTACCCGGAGACCGCGGACTAGCCCCCAGCCAACCGGCCCTCGCGGTGACGAGCGCATGAGCAATCCAGGCGAACTTTCCGAACTCGAACGGCGCAAGCAGGTGCGCATCCGCCTGCGCCCCGACCTCGACTTCATCCTCCAGAAGTACGAGGGGAAGAGCTTCCACGTGGTCAAGGACCCCGTGAGCATGCGCTATTACCGCTTCAAGGAGCACGAGCAGTTCTTGCTCGGCTTCCTGGACGGCACGCACACGCTGGAAGATGCCCAGAAGGCCTTCGAGGCCCGCTTCCGCCCGGAGCGGCTCACCCTTGAAGACCTCGAATCCTTCACCAGCCAGTTGCTCCAGGCGGGGCTGGCCCAGAACGAGACCCCCGGAGCCGGCAAGCAGCTCTTCGAGCGCTACAAGAAACGCTCCCGACGGATGTTCATGCAGAAGTTCATGAACCTCCTCTACATCAAGATTCCGCTGTTCGACCCGGATCGTTTGCTCCGGCTCATGCTGCCGCACACGCGGTTCATCTTCACGCGCTGGTTCCTGGCCCTGAGTGTGGCCTTCCTGCTGGCCGCGTTGCTTCTGGTGCTGCGCAACTGGAACGTCTTCCTCTCCAAGCTGCCGGCCTACCACGAATTCTTCACCATGAAGACCGTGGTCTACCTCTGGGTGGCGCTTGGGCTGGTCAAGGTGATCCACGAGTTCGGGCACGGGCTCTCTTGCAAGGCGTTCGGCGGCGAGGTCCACGAGATGGGCCTGCTCTTCCTCGTCTTCTCGCCGTGCATGTACTGCAACGTCTCCGACGCCTGGATGATGCCCAACAAGTGGCACCGCATCATCATCAGCTCGGCGGGCATCTACGTCGAGTTGATCATCGCGGCCGCGGCCACCTTCGTCTGGTGGAATAGCGAACCGGGCGGCTTCGTCAGCACCATGAGCATGGCGCTCATGGTCGTCTGCAGCGTGAGCACTTTTGTCTTCAATGCCAATCCGCTGATGCGGTTCGACGGCTATTACATCCTCTCCGACTGGATCGAGATTCCGAACCTGCGGGAAAAGGCCAATCGCTACCTCCTGCAACTGGCTCAGGAGCACGCCCTGGGGATCGAGGTGCCGCCCCAGCCTTACATGAGCCTGGGCCGCAAGGTGTTGTTTGTCATCTTCGCCATCGTGAGTTGGTTCTATCGTTGGTTCATTACCTTTGCCGTGCTGGTCTTCATGTACACGTTCCTGCAGCCGTACAAGCTCGGGGTGATCAGCTTCATCCTGGGGACGGCGTCGGTGGCCACGATGTTCGGCCAGCCGCTTTATCAGCTTTTCAAGCACGTCCAACGCCGCGGGAGGTTGCCCGACATGAAGCCGCTTCGCACCACCATCTCCGCCGCCCTCTTGGCCGGCTCCGTGGCGGCACTGCTATTCATCCCCCTGCCCATGCGGGTCTCGGGGGTGGTCCTCATCACGGTGGACCCCGCCAACTTGCAGCGCGTCGTCGTGCCCGAGTATGGCGGCATCCTGAAGGAGCGCCTCGTGGTCGATGGCCAGTCGGTCCAGACCGGCGACGAGCTGGTCCGGCTGCACAATCCCCGGCTCGAGATCGATCTCCGCATCAATGAAGTGGCCCAGGCGCAACGGAAGGTGCAGGTCACAGCCCTCATGGCCCAGTACCTGGCAGGGGGGCGGGAAACTCGACTCATCGAGGAACTGAACACGGCCCAGGCCGAGCTGCGGATGCTCCAGACCATGCACCGCGACCTGAAGCGGCAACTGGAGGGACTGGTAATTCGGGCTCCGCGCGATGGCTTGGTCATGTCGCTGGTGCCCGTGAGCGAGATCGGCAAGGCCCTGGAGCGTGGGCAGCCGATCTGCGAGATTGGCGACGACCGAGACCTGCGGGCGGTCTTGCTCGTGACACCTTCGGACCGGGCCCTGTTCAGCGAGGGGGCCGAGGCCTGGGTGCGGGTGCATGGGCTGGCCTACAACTGGTGGCCCGGCCGGGTCATGACCATCTCGGAAACCGAGGCCAAGGAAGTGCCCACCCAGTTGTCGTTCAAGGCGGGCGGCGACGTGGCCACGCAGCATGACGAGCAGACCAAGATGGAACGGCCCCAGTCCCAGCATTACATCATCGCCATCAAGCTCAAACCGCCCATCTACGAGGGTATCCACACCGGTGCCATGGGCAAAGCCCGCATCGTGGCGCCGCCCCGCACCGTCTGGTGGCGCATCAATCGCTACTTGGCCACCACCTTCAACTGGGGCCTGTAGCCGCACCCGACGGTTGACTTCGGACGCACGGCAGGCGATAACCGTGGGGTCGGTGGCTGCCCCGCTCCGCCCCAAGGACTGCCCATGAGCCAACCCTCCGAGCGTCCGGCCGAGATCCGCGTCCCGTCCGCGCCGGCCCGCCTGAACCCCGCCTGGTCGCTCGGCATGCTGCTGGCGATCAATCTGCTCAACTACATCGACCGGTACAACCTCGCGGCCATCGTTCCGACGTTGGAGACTTCGTCCGGCTTCTTCGAACCTGGCGATCCGAACATCAGGGGCAAGCTCGGCTTGCTCATGCCCGCCTTCATGATCGCCTACATGCTCTTCGCCCCCCTCTTCGGGAGCCTGGGCGACCGTTACAACCGCTGGAAGCTCATTGCCATCGGCGTGGCCCTCTGGACGGCGGCCACCGGCTTATGCGGCCTGGCCACCAGTTGGCTCATGCTCCTGCTCATGCGCTGTGCCCTGGGCGTCGGCGAAGCGGCATACGGCCCGGTGGCTCCCGCCATCATCGCCGACCTCTATCCGGTCGAGAAGCGTGGGCAGAAGATCGCCTGGTTCTATGCCGCCATCCCGGTGGGCAGTGCGCTGGGCTACACCTTGGGCGGTCAGATTGCCCGGTTCGACTGGCGCTGGGTCTTCTTCGTCATGGTGCCGCCCGGCATCATCATGGCGATCCTGGCCTGGTTCATGCCCGATCCGCCTCGGGGCCAGTCGGACCAGGTCGCGGAGGTGAAACGGCGGTCCTGGAAGGAGCTTTGGCCTGAATACCGCTTCATCCTCAGCATCAAGTCCTACTGGTATGACACCGTGGGCATGATTGCCATGACCTTCGCAATGGGCGGCGTCGCCTTCTGGATGCCCTACTACGTTTTCAAGTACAGCTTCGAATCGGAACAGGTGCCGCGCCTGGGTGCCATGGTGGTCGGACTGCAGGCGGCCAGCGCTCTGCAGCCCTTGGGCGTGGCTGGCGTTCTCCCCGTGCTCGAACCCATGGCCGACTATGCCGAGCGGTCCAAGGACGCCATCGCCACGGACAACACGATCTTCGGGGCCATTCTGGTGGTCTCGGGACTCATGGCGACGTTGACGGGAGGGTGGCTCGGCGACCAGTTGCGCGGCCGCATCAAAGGGGCCTACTTCACCGTCTCGGCCTGGGGCATGATTGCGGGCTTCGGGTTCTTCCTGGCGGTGCTCTACGTTCCGTGGCCGCTGGCCTGGGTCTTCGTCTTTCTCGCGGTCTTCTGCTTGTTCTTCAACACGGGGCCGATGAATGCCGTCCTGGCTAATGTGGTTCCCCCTTCGCTGCGGGCCACCGCGGTGGCTCTCAACATCCTGGTCATCCATGCCCTGGGCGATGCCATTTCCCCCTACATCATCGGGTTTGTGGCCGACAAGTCGACGTTGCGTCTCGGCTTCGTGGTCGTTTCGGTGATGATCCTCGCCAGCGGTGTCATCTGGCTGATCGGAGCCCGGCACGAGGACCCGGACACGTTGGCTGCACCCACGTTGCCGCTGCCGGGGCGGAGTCCGCCGGCGGCGCCGTGACGCGGGCCGAGCCGGTCCGCTGCGTACCGTCCTTGACAGGCCTCTGAGCCGCCGCTTAGGATAACGGCACACGAATCGCACCAGGAGCCATTATGATGCACGCTGCTGCCGTCCTGTTCTTTCTGACCATCCCGCTCCTGGCTCCCGGGCAGGACAAGGAGGCCTGGCGTGAGAACATCGACACGGCGATTGAGGAAGGCATCCGCCTACTTGAGGCCAAGGAATACGTGACCTTCGTCAAGTCGTTCATCTCTCCCAAGGAGCTTGAACAGGTCAAGCAAGAAATGAGCTGGGAGGAACTGGCGAGCCGCTTCGAACGGGACGGCAACGCGGCCACGTTGCTCAAGGTCTTCAAGGCGATCAAGGGCCAGAAGCCCGAGCAGACGGAGGATGATGGCCGGAAGATGCGGTTCGCCGTTCCCAAGGAACTGAAGGCCCCGAGGAGCGATATTGTGTTCGTGAAGATTGGGAAATACTGGTACCTCAGCAATTGAGCCGTTCGGAAGTCGGCCCGCTCGGATTCGAACCGAGAACCAAGGGATTATGAGTCCCCTGCTCTGACCGTTGAGCTACGGGCCGCTGCGAGCATTCTACCGGCCCGGCCGGGGCCCTTGCAGCGCGATTGTGGCGTCTTCTACTTCCCAATACAGAACTGACTGAAGATCTGCCCCAGAAGCTCCTCGGCGTGGACGGCCCCCACGATCTGTCCCAACGTGTCCAGGGCCAGCCGCAGTTCCAGGGCCAGGAGTTCAGGTGCTTCGTCCTGGGCCACGAGGGCCAGGGCCGACGCCAGGTGAGCGCGGCCGGCCTGCAGCAACTCCTGGGCCCGGGCCAGGGGCGGCGGGCGATCGCCCCGCCGATGCTCCCGAGCGGCCTGGGCCAGGGCCGCCTTCAACCCCGCCAGGCCCTCGCCCCTGAGGCTGCTGACGGCGTAGGACGGCAAGGCCGTCGCTCCAGACTTGCGATCTTGCTGGAATGTCAGGTCGATCTTGGTGTGGATCAGCCAGGTCCGCCCCGACTCGGTCATTGACGTCGTCGGTCCAGCAGCTAGGGGGACCGCAGCGACGGGCTGACACCAGAGCACAAGGTCTGCCGCTTCCCATTGCCGAACCGTACCCGACTGGGCGAGGGCTGCTACGTCGCTCCCCTCTGGGATGGCCGATTGCACTTCGTCGCGGCCGGCGGTATCGATCAACTCCAGGGCCACGTCGGGTTCCAATGAGATGCACGCACTGAGGTAGTCACGAGTGGTTCCCGCGTGGGGACTGACCAAGGCCAACCCGGAGCCCGCCAGCGCGTTGAAGAGGCTGCTCTTCCCGGCATTCGGCGGGCCCACCAGCACCACGCGAAACGTCGGCCGGGCGAACTTCCGAGCCTCCATGTCCGTGAGGATGCCGGTCAGGTCGCCATGGATGGCCGAGAGCTTCTGGCGAAGCTCCTGGGTTCCCACGAAAGTCAGCCCCTCGTCGGCGAAGTCCAGCCCGGCTTCGACCTCGGCGAGCAAGCGCAGGAGCTCATTCCGCAGGCGAGCGAGCGGAGGCCGGGCTCCGCTCAGTGTGTGCCGGCTCGCCTGTCGCAATTCATACCGCGTCCGAGCCCCCAGCAGGTCGTGCAGCGTGCTGACCTCACCGAGCCCGACCTTGCCTGCGAGGAAGGCCCGAAACAGGAACTCGCCGGGCTCCGCGAGCCGTAGCCCCGCCGCCAGGAGCGTGGCCAGGAGATGGTCGATGAAGGGCACCGCACCCAAGCAGGAAATTTCGACCAGGTCTTGGCCTGTGAAGGAGCGTGGGGTGACCCAGGAGGTCACGGAGACGGGCCAGGCCGCCTCGAGGCCGGGCAGGCGGAGTGCGGCCGACCATTGCCCTCGGGTCGGCTCGGTGGGCAATGAGGTGTCCCAGGCGGACTCACCGGGGGCGGCCTCGGCGAGCAGGCTCCGCACCGTCGTCCAGACAGTTGGCCCGGTCAGCCGCAACACGGCTCGCACGGCCGGCCCTGGCGGCGTGGCCAGGGCGACGATGCTACAGTGAGGATCCGGCAGCGCGCCGGGCCCCAGTCCGCGCATAGCAGGTGCGGCGTCGGTCATGAGGCCGTTCTAGGGGACTGCGGCAGGTGTGGCTCATTCACCCAGGAACCAGCGCCGCTTGGCCTTCGGGCCGTAGGTCAACCCGAAGCGCTCCATAGCGATGTCGCGGACCGACTCCACTGCCTCCAGGGGTGAATCGGTGATGATGAACCGATCCAGGTCCTTGGCATCGATCGTGCGTTCCGCCACGAGCCGATGCTGCATGAAGTCGAGCAGCGGCTGCCAGTAGTCGCGGCCCATGATCACGATCGGAAACTCGCGGATCTTCTGCGTCTGCACCAGCGTGGACGTTTCGAAGATCTCGTCGAGGGTGCCGAAGCCGCCGGGCATGACGATGAAGGCATAGGAGTACTTCACCAGCATGACCTTGCGGACGAAGAAGTAGCGGAAAGTGATCCACTTGTCGAGGTAGGGGTTGTGCTGTTGCTCCATCGGCAGCTCGATGTTGCAGCCAATCGACCGGCCCCCGGCTTCCTGAGCGCCGCGGTTGGCGGCTTCCATAATGCCTGGGCCGCCGCCCGTCATGACGGTGAAGCCAGCCTGAGCTAGCTTTGCACCCACCTCTCGGGCCATGGCATAGTAGGGATGGCTCTCGGGGAAGCGGGCCGACCCGAAGACCGTGACGCAGGGACCGACAAAGTGCAGAGTGCGGAAGCCGCGCAGGAACTCCAGAGCGATCTTCCAGGTGCGGAAGAACTCGAACCGGCGTTTTTGTGGTCCCTGCAGGAACTGGCCGACCTCGGGCTCGCTTGGTGCCCGGCCCCATTGCAGCGGGCTCTTGCCGTTGCCGGTCTTCAGGCTCGGAGCGGCAGGCGAGCTCGCCGCCCCGTTGCGCGAGGCCGAAGGGTGAACCGATGGGGTATGGTCTTGCTGAGGGTTCGTGAGAACGGGAGGTGGCGAGCCGACATCATCCAAACGTGCCATGGTGGCCTCGATGCAGCGCCCAGGCAGCCGCTTGGCTGCCGTGGACCGGGTTAGTGGCACAGCGCGGCGGCAGCACCGCCGCGTCCGGGGGCAACCTCCATTGTTCGGCGGCGGCCTGGAAAAGACCAGAGTCTCACCGCCACCCTGAGATCACCATTCTAGCTTACTTTCCCGCAGGGCGCCGGGATGCTGCCAGCACCCAGGGGAGAGTTTCACGCGTTCTTCCCGCGGGCCGGTTGTGGCGATTGTGCCGTTTCGGCCCGCAGTGCGTCCTAGTTGCCCCACAGTAGGTCGGGATCGAAGTCTCGATCGCCCAGGTTGACGTTCACGCAAATGCGGTCGCTGAAGTAGTACTCCACCTCCCGGTCTTGGTCGTCGAGCGTGACAATGAGCACGGGCAGGGCATACTCGGCGGCCTTGGGCTCGTTAGCGAAGAACCAGTAGCGCCGGCCCCCTTGCGGCAGGTGTTTTTCCTTGCCAGGTGCCAAGGTTTGCAGCACGCATTCGAGTGACTGGGGCGTCTCGGGCCGTGCCTGCGAGCCAATGTAGCCAAGCGTAACCGTCGGCTGGCTGCCTTCCTTCATCGCAGCGATGGCCTTGCCGAAGCGGCCTATCATGTTGCCAAAGCCCGCTTCGTCGAGGGTGCGGCGGCTGTTCATGGTGGCCCGGGGGCTGCTCAGGTCCATCTCCCACCGCATTCCCGGCAGAATGTCGAAGCGTCCCGCGCGGACCTGCCATTGGTTGTTGAAGCGGCCCCGAACGTAGAGCAGTTCCCGGCCGGTGGTCGGCGAGCCCTCGAGCGACTTCATGTAGATCGAGAACGGCTCCTTGCGGAACTTGAACAGCAGGTTGTCCTCGGGGAGGGCCCGTTCGCCGATCATCTCCCGCCGCTTGAAGCGAACGATGTAGGAGTGAATCCCGGCATAGCGTTGCTCGGCCCGGGCAAAAACGGACTCAACGCGATCGAGGCTGTCCGGCACGACCAGCGACGGGTCGGGCAAGGGCACGCTGGCGCGTCGAGCGTCGAGCCGGGCCGGAAGTTCGAGGCCAGGCGGCACGCCTCCCGCGGACGGCAGGGACACGGGCTGGGGAAGAGGCGGGGGTGCGGGCGGTTCCTGCCCCCAAAGCGGGGCAGCGGCGACCAGTCCGAGCACCAAGATTCCGAGCGGGGCCTGCCAACGGCGGTTCATCCATGACTCCGCTTCTGGGGGCGGGTGGAGCCCAACGTCCTTGTCGGGCTGATCGGAGCGGGCAGCTACCGGGTCCTAGGTGGCCGCCAACGAGGTTTCCATGGCCAGGGCGATCTGCTTGCGAAAGTTCGGGTCCCCGATCAAGCACGGTCGTTTGTACTGCTCGAGCGTGCCGCCGGTCTGGGCTAATCGGTTCCGGTCCCACGTCGTCCAGGCACCCGGAGCCACGGGCTGGGGTTGGAGGGCGCCCAACCTTCCGCTTTCGCGTTTCGCATCATACTCGACATTGAATTCGCGTAAATACCGATCAACACAGTCAGCCAGCGCAGTGGCTCTATCCGAATTGCCCAGATCGCCTGCTTCGGCAAAGAGCCCGTAATAGACCCGGTTTTCATCCTCCCAGATGGGTGCGACCGCGAAGGCTCCCAGCGACCGGCCCAGCTCGGCAAGGGCCTTCCCCACCGCGGCCGTCACCTGGAATTCGGAGAGCTTTTCGCCCGTCAGGTTGGAGAAGTGGGCCCCCTTGCTCAGAAACGCAATCATGGGCGTGCGTTGATAGAAGCCGGTCACCTTGACCACGTCATGGAGATGGTAGCGGTAGAGACCATGGGCCGTGGTCGGCACCAGGTAGTAGTTTTGGCCCTCTTCGACCTCGGTGGCGGTCAGGACCACGGGCTGGGCGGAATCGATCTCGTCTTCGGGGATGAACTCGTAGTAGTGGCTGGAGACGTCGAGTACGCCGCTGGAGGTATCGTTCTCGATCGGGATGGAAAAGCGGCCCTCGCTGGCCAGGAGCCCCAAGTCGCGGAGCATGAAGTTCGACCCGTAGTACTCGGGCAGGTGACGGACGTAGAGTCCGACGCTGCCGCCGGTCCAAACCGCGAGCATGTTCAACTGGGGGAAGCAATCGCGTGGGAGCAACCGGCCCGAGCGGCGGAGAATCTCCTCGAGTTCTCGAGCCCGGGCGGGGTCTGGTCGCAAGAGCGAGCGCGGTAGCCGAGCACGAACTTCGGCTGGCCAGTGCTCGCTGCCACTCATGCGGCCGTCGTGAATGTCCCGAATGAGTTCCGGGGCATGGTAATCGATGAACTGGGCCAGGCGGATGAGCGTGCTGGGATTCGCGGAGGCGATCAGGGTGAGATTGGGTCGGCGCAGTGCGGCCAGGACCGCAAGCCGCGTTTTGGCTTCCTGATCCTTGAGCTTGGAGCCGCTGGTGGGAAAGCAGTAGAGCCAGCGGACGACGCGCTTCTGCATCTCCGACGTTAGCCCGCTCACGGCACCGCAGGGGATACCTGCCTCGGTGCGGGTTTCCTGCCAGTCGCTAGTGAGTTGCAGGATGGGGCGCATGATCATCTGGCGATAGGTACCGAAGATCTTCAGGCCCCAGATGGCCGTGCCGCGACGGTAATCGGCCAGGTATTGCGGCGTCACGGGGATGGTCTTGCGCGTCGCCGTCGTGCCGCTGGTCATCGCGAACATGTGGACGGTGCGGGTGTTGAGTAGGGCCCCGAACTGGCCGCGCCGGACCTGGGCCATGTAGGGCTCGATGGCATCATAGCCGCGAATGGGCAGGTGCCGGCGCAGGTCGGCCAGGCCGCGAATGGCGGCGAAGAGGTGGTCCTTGCCGAACTGTGTATCGCGGTGGGTGTGGATGATGCGGCGGAGGAGTTCGTCCTGGAGTTCACGCGGCTTCTGGGCTTCACGGTCGAAGCGAGCCGACCAGCGTTCGGCTTGCTTGATGGCGGCGAAGACCAGGGCACGTTGCACGCCCCGCCAAAGGAATCCGATCATAGGGGGCCGGCCTCCATTCTCCTTGGGGCGCGGCCGCCCCACCGTCCCCGAGCCCAGAACCCTCCTGGCTCCGGGGCCAAGCGCTTCGTTTTAGGCTGACGACACAGCCCACTGTACCGCGGCCGGGGCCGCAGCGCCTTCCGGCAGAGGTGCCAGGTTCTTTTGGAAAAAGGCTGCCAGCCGCTGCTGGCACTGCTCCGCCTCGCCGACCACGGCTTGGTTATGCTTGGCGCCGGGCACGACCCACATCTCCTTGGGTTCTCGGGCCAGGTTGAACAGCCCCTCGGCGATCTCGAGCTTGATGTAGCTATCGTTGCCGCCGTGGATCATGAGGAGCGGCCGGGGGGCCAGCCGACCCAGGGCGTACTTCATGCTGGGGAACATGCTGCGGCGGCGTATGGCCACGATACAGAGCACCACCCGGGCCAACACGCGGTAGAAGAGGGGCGGCAGGTAGGGCCGCAGCCACGACAGCGTCGAATAGAGTGCAATCCACTTGTACATGTAGACCATCATCGTGTTGATGGTGCCGAACATGCCGTCGGTGACGAAGCAGCGCACCCAGGGGTCGCGTTCGCCGGCCAAGAGCCCCGCG
>CALLZJ010000413.1 GCA_937858435.1 uncultured bacterium | reverse complement strand
GGTCGCTGCCGGAGCGCTTCCCATTCGTCATGGGTCTTAAGGTACCGGACGACATTGGGGCCGAGCCTGCCTGCACCTTGGAGCCGTTCGAGCCACTTTCGGGCACCGGCCTCGCAAGCGGCCAGACTTTCCTCATTCGAGGCCCGTTGTGAAGCCAGGGCGAAGACCGCCGCGCGCCGGAGGAAGAGGTCGGCATCTTCCGGTCGATCGGCCGCTTCGGCCGCCGCACAAGCCTGGGCGATCTCCCCGAGAGCGACGAGAGCCCGAGACCGTTCGAGTTGATAGATAGCTCGCTGAGGACCCCGTTCCAAACGCACGGCCCCGTCCCAGGCGGCCACCGCCTCACCGAAGCGCTTCAGCATCTCGAGCGCCCGGGCCCGTCCCACATAGGTGTTGGCCGTGAATTTGTCGGCCATTTCGCGGCGAGGATCCTCTTCGCCCACTGTCGCCAACGCCCGCTCCGCCACGTCGAAGGCTTTCAGCGCGACGATGGGTTGCTGCCGGGCCAGTACCAGGTTGGCATGGTTACAGGCGAAGCCGCCCAGCCGCACCGCCGATTCAGGGTGGTCATTCACCGACAACCACCGCACCAGATGCGGCACACAGCGGGCATATTCCGCATCGAGATTCAGATCGTTGCCCTGGAGACTAGCACGCAAGAGGACTTCGGACAGCTTCAAATAGGCGTCCGCCATGTTCGGCCTTTCCTTGACCACGTCGACGAGCAAGTCGATGGCTAGACGACACTCCGCCAAGGCCTCGGCAGGCTTCTTTTGAGCGACCAGAATCATAGCCAGGATGTCATGTCCTATGGCCCTTTCCATCCGCGTGGTGAGCACTAGCTTCTCGATGGCCACGGTCAGACGCAGTTCCTGGGCCCGGCGCATGAGCGACTCGGCTCCCCCCAGCGCGCCCTCCGTGAACAGTCGATAGGCACGATTGTGCAGCATCTGCGCGAGACCGAATCGGAACGACTCATCGTCCGGAACCTCGGCCACGAGTTCTTCCCACAGGCGCTCGGCCTCTTGCTCGGCCTTGGCGGCAGCGGCCCCGTCCGTCAGCAGCAGGATCGAACCGGCGTTCACGAGCACACGGGCCAGGTTGGCGCGGTGCTCAGCCTGAGGAAACTGAGCCACCAGGGCCCGCTGCAGCTTCAGAGCCTGCTCGATGTCCTGACTGGCCTCTACGCCCTTCTTTTGGCGAAATCGGATAGTGGCTCGATCGAGGTGAGAGGAGATCCAGCGGCGACGATAGGACAACTCCCCGGGCGCCTGTTCCGTGAGTAGGCGAAAATGATCGGCCGCTTGGCTGACCGCATTCTCCGCTTCCGCATACCGGCCAAGGGCCACGAGGAGCCGCGCGGTCTGGCTCCAAGCGTCCGCCACGCCGAATCGAGCCACGGGGTCGCCAGGGACGTCCGCGGCCAGTTCTTCATAGGCCCGGAGAGCTTGCTCCAACATGGCGACCTGGTCGCCACTGCCGCGGCCGACACTACGACCATGGGCGACAAGCTGGCTGGCCAGGGCGTCCAGAGCGGAACGTGCCTGCTGCCGCCGCCGCGATTCGCTGGCCAGTGCCGATTGGGCTTCCTGGGCATTCGTGGCCGCCAACTCGCGCTGCACCTGCGCGTCCCTCAGGGCCACGCGCAACTGCGACGTGTAGACATAGGCCATCGTGGTCAAGGCCGCCGCTCCGACCAGGATGGCCCCCAACAAGGTGGCCACGGCCGGCCGACGCCGCAGCCAGCGCCATGATTGTTCCTTCCACGTGGCTCTCCGCGCCTGGATCGGCTCGTCGCGGAGGAAACGCTCCAGGTCTTCTGCGACGGCGAGCGGCGAGGCATACCGACGGCGGGGCTGCTTCGCCAGGCAACACATGACAATCGTTTCGAGATCGCGCGGAAGTCCCGGCCGGAGCCGGGCAGCCGGGATGGGCTCACCTTCGAGCACCTGCCGGAGCAGGTCTTGTTCCGAATCGCCGACTACCGGCGGACGGCCGGTCAGACATTCGTAAAGAACAGCTCCCAGAGCATAAACGTCGACTGCCGGCGCGGACGCCTCGGCCCCGCCAGCGGCCTGTTCAGGTGCCATGTAGGACAGCGTGCCCACGGCTTGCCCCGAGCGGGTTAGCCCCCCGAGGCCGTCGGCGACGGCAGCCAGCCCAAAGTCGGTGACCTTGGGTTCCACCTGGTCCCAGCCACCGTCCGTCGGCCCTGCCAGCAGTACGTTGGCCGGCTTCAAATCGCGATGCACCACCCCTTGACCATGGGCGAAGGCAATGGCGCGAGCCAGCTTCACACCCAGCTCAGTACCGGCCCGCCACGGCATTGGCTGGCCTCCCAGCCGCGTCTTCAGATTGCCGCCACTGACATACTCGAACACCAGGAACGGCTCACCGTCCACCTCGCCAATCTCATAGAGCCCGACGATATGGGGGTGATTGAGCCGGGCGACGACCTCCGCTTCCCGGCGAAACCGCGCCCGTTCGACGGCCCCGGCATCGGCGCCGATCCGCATCCGCTTGAGCCCCCCCCCCCGCCGGGGTCGTTCTTGCCATGCCCGCCAGACCACGCCCATGCCGCCGGTGCCCAGGCATTCCATCAGCTCGAAGCCGGGGACACGCCGGGCTCGGCGCACGCCGCCCTCGGCCTGGGGCCGGGTGGTCTCTTCGTGTTGGGTCGTGCGCCCGGCGCCGGATTCTGAGCCCAGAAGGCCGTCCAGGGCGAAGAGCCTCTGCAGGTGGGGTGCCCACTGGGGAAAACGTTCCAGAAACTCACTGGGATCGGGGGGCGGCCCGAGTTCTTCGCGAGCCACGTACTCGCTGTAGATCAACTCGACTGCGAGGTCTTCATCCGCTGCGATCGCCGGGCAAGCTTCGAGCCAGCGCTCGGCCCGCGCCATGGTACCGCTTCGCAGGGCGCGATCCATGGCCACGCAGGCCTGCCGCATCTGGTGCTGGGCCTGGTCCCGATCGCTGGCGGTCGATTCGGCGCGCGTCTGACCGTCGACCACGGTGCCCGATTCAACTGGCCTCGGCTGCATCGATCTCATCCACTAGAATAGGTTCAATCAATTCCGGGGTCCGACATGGCGGCGGAGGCCCACGATTTTCACCGGTTGATCGAGCAGGCCCGCGGCGGTGATGCGGCGGCCCTCGCTGAGATCGTGCTTCGCTGCGAGGCGGAC
>CALLZJ010000412.1 GCA_937858435.1 uncultured bacterium | reverse complement strand
AGGCAGGATGAAGCTGATGCGGACGATCGGTTCGCGAAACTCATTGATCTGGCCGGCGTCGGGGACCTGCTCGGGACTGTCGACCTCGATCAATTCGCCATTACGCTTCAGAATCTGGTAGGTGACGTTGGGCGCGGTATGGACCAGTTCCAGACCGCAGTCGCGCTCGATGCGTTGCTGGATGATCTCCCGGTGCAACATGCCGAGGAAGCCGCAGCGGAAGCCGAAGCCGAGCCCTTCGCTGGTCTGCGGGTGAAACGTGAAGCTGGAGTCGTTAAGGCTCAGCTTGGTGAGGGACTCGCGGAGTTGCTCGAACTCATTCGTGTTCACCGGGAACAAGCCCGAAAAGACCATCGGCTTGGGCTGCTTGTAACCGGGCAACGGCGTGGTCGCGGGCTGAGCGGCGAGCGTGACGGTGTCGCCGATGCTGACGTCGCGGATCTGCTTGATGTTGGCAGTGATGAACCCGACTTGCCCCGGTCCCAGCACGGTGCAGGCTGTCGGCTGCGGGCGGAACTGGCCCAGGTCGGCAATCTCGTACTCGCGGCCTGTGCTCAAGAGGCGAATCTTGTCTCCCTTCCGGAGCCGGCCTTCCTTGAGCCGCACGTAGACCACGACACCGCGATACGAATCGAAATGACTGTTGTAGACCAGGGCGCGCACGGGATGGGCCTCGACCGGCGTCCCCGGCGGGACGGGATCGGGCGGCCGGGGCGTCGGCGGGGGCACTCGTTCGATGATGGCCCGCATCACTTCGTCCACGCCTTCCCCGGTCTTGGCACTGCAGCGCAGCACCTCATCAGCGCGGATGCCGAGCGAGTGTTCCATCTCCTCGATCACTTCGTCGACTCGGGCATGAGGCAAGTCGACCTTGTTGATGACCGGGATGATGGTCAGGTTGGCGTCAATGGCCAAGAGCGCATTGTGGACGGTCTGAGCCTGCACGCCCTGGAAGGCGTCCACGAGCAAGATGGCCCCCTCGCAAGCCGCCAGGCTGCGCGACACCTCGTAGTTGAAATCGACGTGGCCTGGGGTGTCGATGAGGTTCAACTCGTAGGAGACACCGTCGAGTGCATGGTCAATGGACACGGGATGCATCTGGATGGTGATGCCCCGCTCGCGCTCTAGGTCCATGTCGTCCAGGACCTGATTGCGGAACTCGCGCTCGGTGATCGCCCCGGTTTTGAGCAGGAACTGGTCAGCCAGAGTGCTCTTGCCGTGATCGATGTGAGCGATGATGCAGAAGTTGCGGATTTCGTGGACCGGCTTCATCAGCGTGCCATGGTCAGAAAACGAACACAGGCCGGCGACCGCCACCGGCCTGGAACCCGGACCTCAGCCAATTATACAGTCTGCCGCCGCTTTGTTGAGCCGAGCTGGGCCAGGAACGGCGGCCGAAGCCGCCCCACGGGCCTCAAAGCCGCACTTCGCCTTGCGTTGTGACGCCAATTCCCACAAGATGGAGAAGCAAGACTCGCCCCTTGGCGCGTCCGATTCTCGGAATCTCCCGCTCTCACCCTGTGATCTCGCCGTTTTGAAGGTGAATCATGCGTTTGATCCTCCTGGGCGTGCTGGCGCTACTGGTCGCGACCGCCCTTGGCCAAACCCCAGGCCCGGCGCAGGATTCCGACGGCGGCCACGTCCTCAGATGGAAGTTCAAGCCCAAGGACCGTTTCCAGACCGAATCCGTGATGCAGATGATGCAGCTCCGCCGAGTGGGCGGGCAATTGCAGGCCCGCGACGGAGTCCAGGTCACGACGCTGGCCACCTTCACCGTGAAGGAAGTCGGATCGGACGGCTCGGCCGTCCTGACCCAGAAAATCGACTCGGTACGCTGCCGTATTGACGGCCAACTGCCCGCCTCGGCGACCGCCACCGCGGAGATTCTGACCCGCTTGCAGGGGGCGACCTTCACCCTCACCCTCGACCCCGATGGTAAGGTCCAGCAGTTCGACGGCTATGCCGACTTCATCAAGCAGCTTGACAAGCGTCGACCGGGTGAGGGGGACGCCTTCAAGCGGCAAATTCCCGAAGACGACATGAAGAAGGCCTCGGAAGAAGGCTTCGCCCTCTTCCCCGACAAGTCCATTCAAGTCGGCTCGACCTGGGAGCGCTCGGCCACGGTCAACCTGGTTCCCCTGGGCGCGCTGGAAGTGAAGCTCGAGTACACTCTGGAATCCGTGCAGAAGGGCAAGGCCAAGATCGTCTTTTCCGCCAAGAGCAGTGAGCTGCGGCCGATGGGCGGCGGCAACAAACCCGACTTCAATCTCGAAGATCGCTCCGGCACGATCGTCTTCGACCTGCAGCAAGGCCGACTCGACTCCTACGACAGCAAGCTCAGGTTTAATGGCGCCGTCACTCTGCCCTCGGCCGATACCGGCCTCCGCGCCATGCTGGAGTTCTTCCAACAGCAGCAGGTCCGCATCAAGGTCCGGGCGGCACGCTGATCTGCCCTCACACTTCGGACGCCACTCCCCGCCCACGCTCCGCTGGCGTACAACAAAGTGGCTGGGCCTTTGCCCGAACGCCATGACTCCCGAGGTGTAAACATGCGGTTCCGCTTCCTGATTCTGGCTTGCCTCTTCGGCTGGCCCGCACTCGGCCACGCCCATGACACGGAATTACGATGGCAGTTCAAACCCGAAGAGAGCTTCCAGCTCGAAACCACGACGGAGCTGACCCAGACGGTCAAGATCAAGAACCAGCAAGGCGACCTGACCCAAAACGTCAAGCACGTGCTGCTGGCCACCTACCGCGTGAAGCAGGCCAACCAGGACGGCTATGTCCTCGAACAGCGGATCGACAGCATCAAGACCGAGTCGCCGGTCGGCGCGGCCCCGCCCAGCAAGCTGTTTCAACAGCTTGAAGGCGCCACGCTCCTGATCACCTTGAACGACAAGTTCCAGTTGATCAAGCTCGAAGGGTACGACGAAATGATCAAGAAGGTGGCCGGCGACGACGCCAACGTGGTCAAGGTCGTGACCGCCCTCCTTCCTAAGGAGACTTTGATCAAGTCGCTGGAAGAGTCGTTTAGCTTCCTGCCTCCCGCGGGCCACAAGGCCGGCGAGCCGTGGGAACGCAAGTTCGACGCCGCCCTGGGACCGCTCGGCACGCTCAGCATCACCAACGTCTATCAGATGATGGACAACGAGACGGTCGACGGTCGCAACTTGGCCCGTATCTCGGTCAAGCCCAAGATCACCTACGCCAAGCCCACGGACAGGACGGGCGATCTGCCGATCCAGATCACGGACGGCCAATTGAACCTGGAGTCGGCCAGCGGCACCCTCTGGTTCGACTCCGCGGCCGGCAAGCTGGTCAAGTCCGACATGGCTCTCAAACTCAAGGGTGCCTTGACAGTCCAGACCAGTGGACAGCAGGATGAAATCGAGCTGGTCCAGGAGCAAACGGTCAAAATCCGACTCGTGGAGCCAGCGAAGTAGAAAGGACGGGCGGCAGGGCCCGTCGTCCTGGCTTCAGGAGGTTCGGCCGCTATGTCCGTTCGCCGCGCTTTTCGCCTGTCGCCTGAAGGGCCGCTGCTGATCCTGGCCGTGGCCGCCGTGGCCGCCGTCTCCTTGCCGCTTTGGCAAGTGGCCCCCACGACACCGACCGCCTCCGTCTGGTTCGGCACGGAACGGCTGACCCGGCTGTTGCTCGGGCCCGAACAACTCCTGTGCTACGGTTGCTTCATCTGGGCTGGCCTCATCTTGCTAGTCCGCCGACGTGAGAGTGTGCGCCAGGAACGGGCACTGGGCCTTGATCTCCTACCCGACGATCCGACCTGGCGAATACTGCCGGCCGACGCCCCCATGATGCAGCGCAAGATCGAGCGCTTGGCCGAGCCGTATGGGCCTTTGGTCCTGGTGGATTGGCTCTCGGCCGCCTTGCGGCTCTTCGGGCGCAATCGCAGCGTGATGGAGATCGACGCCCACGTCAACACCCTGGCCGACCTCGAAATGGGACGCTTGGCCGCCAGCATGGGGCGGGTCCACTACCTCGCCTGGGCGCTGCCCGCCCTGGGGTTCGTCGGCACGGCCCGTGGCATCGCCATGGCTCTGTCCGTGGCCCCCGCCATCGGCACCGACGCCAACGCCGCCTTCCTCGACCTCATCACTCGCAGCCTGGCGGTCACGTTCGACACGACCTTCATCGCGCTCGTCCTGAGCCTGGTGCTGATGTTCTTCATCACCAGCCAGCAGCGGATGGAGGAGATTCTGCTCCTGGACCTCCAGCAACACGTATCCAGCGTCGTTCATGAGCAGTTTCACGTGCCGCGCGATCGCGCCCACTCGACGCATCCCGGGGAGGCGTGATGAGCGTAGCCCTGCTCGATTTCACCGCCAGCGAGCTGCGGGCCTGGGTGGGCGAGCCGGGGCGAACGTGGCACCCGGTCCGCCTCGAACCCGACTCCTTCGCCCTGCCCCTGGCACTGGCAGCCCAGCGGCGCCGCTGGGTGACTGGGCTCGCCGCCCAGGTGCGAACTCGCTCCGAGCCCCACCAGGCTCTCGGCAGCTTGCTCCGCTTCCTAGCCACGCGGCAGCCGCTCGCCCTGGGCCGTTACACCATCACGGCCGAAGAAGCACTGGTCAAACTCCTCGAACATGCCCGGCCCCGTCTGAACCATGCGACTGGAGTCCTGGCACTCGTCCCGGCGTGGCTTGAAATCGCCGACGCTGAGCGGCTGGCGGGCGCACTGGCCCGCGCTCATTTGACACCGCTGGCCATCCTGCCCCGCTGCTTGCTCCTGGCCACCGAGGCCCTTGAAACCGCCGCCTCGACCGAGAAAGTACTGCTTGTCGAGTTTGACGATGCGGCCTTGACCGCCGCCTGGCTGGACCGAGCCGAAGGACACATCCGCTGGCACCTGGCCGCCCAACTGCCCCACCTGGGCCGATCCTCCTGGCGCGAGGCCTTGATCCACGCCGCTGCCGAGACTTGCGTCCACCAATGCCGCCGTGATCCACGGGCGGTGCCCGAGTCGGATCAAGAACTCTTCAATGCGGCCGACGCCTGGCTGACTCGGCCAGATCCATTGGCCCCGCTCAGTGCCCAGGTCACCTTTCCCAGGTCCGAAGAAACCCAGGCCCTGGTCGTGGCGCCAACCCAGGTCGCACTCGCACTGCAGCCGCTGATCCAGGCCGTCGCCGACCAGGTGGCAGGGCAGCTTGGATCGGTCCCGGCTCCCGTCAACGTGCTACTCTCTCATCCGCTTGCCGCACTACCCGGATTGGCTGACGCCGTCGCAGAGAAGACAGGCCGTCGGCCCTTGGACGTCGACTCTCGTTCGGTGCTGCCGCTGATAGGATCGGCCCTGGCCCAACGCCTGATCCAGGGAGAGTTGCCAGCGCTGCCCGTGCTGCCCACCGCCCTGCCGCTCCATGACTCGAGTTCGGCCGAGTTCGTTTTCGATGCGGACGAGGCAACGCCTGCCGCGGCACGCCGCACTTCCAGCCTCTGAGGTGAGCATGCGTCGGCGGCATCGCTTCCCCACAACGCTGAGCTGGTCGATGCTCGACGTCCTTGCCGGCGGGCTCGGCGCGATGCTCCTTCTCATGCTCCTGAGCTACCTCGAAAGTCGGCAACGCGGTTCGATGCTCTCGGCGGAACTCGCTCGGGCCGAAGATCGGCAACGGGCCCTGGATCAGGCTCAGGCCCAACTCAAGGACCAGCAGGCCTCCCAGGGCTCTCTCGCCGCTCAGCTTGCCGAGCAACGACGCCGCGCGGCCGACTCGGCGGCTCAGATCGTCACCCTGGAGCGGCAACAAGCCCGCCTCGCCGACGAACTCAAGTCGGCCCGGGACCTCCTCGCTCAGGCCCAAGCCGACCGCTCCGAGGCGGATCGACTCCTGGCCCAAACCCGGCGGGAACTATCGGCCGCCACGGGCCAGGTCGAAACGCTCGAAGGGCAACTCACCGACCGCCGCCTGGAACTCCAGCGGCAGGAACGCCGCGTGGCAGGGCTCGAAAAGCAACTGGAACGCGACCAGCGCGATGCCCGTTCCGTCGACGCGCAGATGAAAGAGATGGAAAGCGAGCTCAGCCGGGCGCGCGATCGCATCACCGCGCTGGAGGCCGACGTGCTCCGCTGGGAAAAGAAAGCCATGGCCGCGGGCCAGGAACTCAGCCAGCGACAACGACAAGAGCGCGAGTTGAACCTGGACCTGGAGACGCTGCGGCGTTTGCTGGCGGATCAGCAGGCCGCGGCCGGGCAGTTACGTCGCGACCTCGTGCAGGCTGCGAATCGCTTTGCCGGCATCGACCTCCAGGGTCGCCGCGTTATCCTGGTCGTCGATCGTTCGGGCAGCATGGCCTCCGTCGACTCACGCTCTGCCAGTCCCGACAAATGGCCCAGCCTGTGCCGCACCGTCGCCCACGTGCTCCGCAGTCTGCCCGAAGCCGAGCGGTTTCAACTAATCGTCTTCTCCGATGGCGTGGAGTACCCCCTCGGTCAACCCGGCGCCTGGCTGCCCGTCACGCCAGAAAGCCCAAGTCAAATCGAAGCCGCGCTGCTGCGGACCGAGCCGGACGGCAACACCAACATGTATGCCGCCCTGGAGGCAGCCTTCAGGTTCCGGCCCCACGGGCTCGATGCCATCTACCTCTTCTCGGACGGTCTGCCCAACGTCGGCCCGGGGCTGCCCCCCAATCCCCCACCCGATGAACCCAGCCAGTCGGCCATCCTGGGCCGGCACCTGCGTGACAAGCTGCTCAAGGACTGGAATCGGGACGAACCCCGCGTCCGCATCCACTCCATTGGCTTCTACTTCGAAAGCCCCAATCTCGGCGCCTTTCTGTGGGCTCTGAGCCGAGAAAACGGCGGCAGCTTCGTGGGCATGAGCCGACCTTGATCGGGCCCCGTTGAGCGCGGGAGCCAGCCGAGTTTGTCTTCGTGCTTGCTTCCCCTTCCGAACTCCTTCATAATGCCCCTACCGCCGCTGAGGTCACGACTCGCAGCCGGCGCCTTGTTCGGCGGGACGGAATTGTCGGCATGGCACTCAACAACTACGAACTCAAGCTGTTCGCCGGCCGGGCCAACCCGGTGCTGGCCGAGGAGATTGCCAAACACCTGGGGCTCACCCTGGGCCGCATCACGCTGACCAATTTCCCGGACGGCGAGATCGCCGTCCGCATCGAGGAGGATGTCCGCGGCCGGGACGTCTTCCTCATCCAGCCCACCTGCCCGCCCGTGAACGAGAACCTGATGGAGCTGTTGATCATGATCGACAGCTTCCGGCGGGCCTCGGCCGCCCGCATCGCCGTCGTGCTCCCTTACTTCGGCTATGCGCGGCAGGACCGCAAGGACTCGGGTCGCGTGCCGATCACCGCCAAGCTGGTGGCCAATCTGATCACCGAGGCCGGGGCCGACCGCGTCCTGACCCTGGACCTGCATGCCGCCCAGATTCAGGGCTTCTTCGACATTCCCGTCGACCACCTCATGTCGGGCCCGGTCTTCCTCAAGTACATGCGCTCGCTGGAGATGCCGGTCCGCGACGTCGTCATGGTCAGCCCCGATGAAGGGCGGATCAAGATGGCCCTCCACTTCCAGAAGAAGTACGGCGGCGGGCTGGCGATCGTGGACAAACGCCGCTCCTCGGCCACCGAGACCAAACAAGCGAACCTGATCGGCGAGTCGCTGCAGGGCAAGATCGCCATCATGTTTGACGACATGATCTCGACCGGCGGGACGATCTGCGACGCCGCCCCTGTCTGCAAACACAACGGTGCCAAGGAGATCCACGTCTACGCCACCCACCCCGTCCTGTGCGGGCCTGCCGTCGAGCGGCTGCGGGACGCACCCATTACCCGCATCGTCGTGACCAATACCATCCCGGTCCCGCCCCACAAGCAGTTGCCCAATCTCAAGGTGCTTTCCGTGGGGTCGCTCCTGGGCGAGGCCATTACCCGGCTCCATGCCAATGAGTCCGTGAGCCGGCTCTTCGACTAGGGCTGCGCCCCATGGCCAGATATCGAGCCATCCCCTCTCCTGGCGATCATCATTCATCCTTCATGATCCGCACGCTACTTGCTAGAATGTCACCCGAGTTCGGTTGTCCCCGAGCAATTGGTGCAGCATGCGGCTGATTCTCCTCGGCCCGCCCGGCAGCGGCAAAGGCACCCAGGCCAAGCTCCTCTGCCAGGGCCACGGCATGGTCCATATCTCCACGGGCGATATCCTCCGCGATGCCGTCCGCAGGCAGACCGCTTTGGGTTCGCTGGCCCAGCCCTTTATGGCCCAGGGCAAGTACGTTCCCGATAGCCTGGTCAACGACATCATCGCCGAGCGCTTCCGCCAGGCGGACCGGCCCACCAGCTTTCTCATGGATGGCTATCCCCGCACGCTCGCCCAAGCGATTTCCTTCGACCAGGTGCTCCGGGAAGTGGGGCTCGGGCTCGTTACCGCGGTCAAGCTCGAGGTCCCCGACGATGAGATCGTCCGCCGCGTGACGGGCCGACGCAGTTGCCCCCAGTGCGGCAGCGTCTACCACATCGAGTTTCAACCGCCCCGGCAGGCCGACCGCTGCGACCGCTGCGACACCGCCCTGGCCCAGCGTGATGATGACCGCGAATCGATCGTCCGCGAGCGGCTCAAGGTCTATCACCAAACCACGGCCACCCTGCTTGACTTCTACCAGCAATTGGGGCTGCTGCGCGAAGTGCCGGGCGTGGGAAATGTCCATGATATCTTTGCCGCGCTCGAGCGCGTCCTGAAGCCGGAGGGGGTGACGTGTTGAAGCCTGCGCAGAATCATCGGCCCGTGCTCAAGAACAGCCGTGAAATCGCCCTCATGCGCGAGGCGGGGCAGCTGGTCGGCAAGGCGCTGACGCTGGCCCACTCCAAGGCGCAGCCCGGGGCCAAGACCATCCACAACGACCATGGCCTCTAGGTATTCTTCCGCCAGCACGACGCCACACCCCTCTTCAAGGGGTACAACCCGGGCAAGGTGCCCTTCCCCGCGGCCACCTGCATCTCCCTCAACGAGCAGGTCGTGCACGGCATCCCTGGCCAGCGGGTCCTCCGGCCCGGAGACCTGGTCAAGATCGACACTGCCTGCCGCCTCAATGGTTGGTGTGGCGATGCGGCCATCTGCTTCCCCATTGGCGAAGTCAGCCCCGAGATCAAACGCCTGATTCGCGTCGCCGAGGAGACGCTGCAACTGGCCCTCAGAGAACTGCCGCGGCGGCGCTGGTGGTCCGAGGTCGCTGCCGCCATGTCGCAGTACGTCGCCAGCCAGGGTTTCTCCACGGTCGAGAAGTTCGTGGGGCATGGCATCGGCCGGGTCATGCACGAGCCGCCGCAAGTCCCCAACTACACCAGCCGCGAGATGCGTCAGCAAGACTTCCGGCTGGAGCCCGGGTTGACCCTTGCCATCGAGCCGATGGTGAACATGGGCCGGAAAGAGGTGATCGAACTACCCGATCACTGGACCGTCATGACCCGTGACCGCCTCCCGTGTGCCCACGTGGAGCATAGCGTGGCCCTCACGGCCGAGGGTGTCGTGGTGCTCACCGAAGGGCTACACGGCTACGAGCGTCAGCCCACGGCCTAGCCTGCCCCTCTCGAAAGCCCGCAGGGGCTAGCGGCCTGGGGAACGTTGGCGCCGCGAGGACGATCAACCGGACGATTGCTTCGTAGACCCCAATACCCGAACTAGTAGTTGAACAGGAATCCCGGGCTGTTGATCAGGGCCCAGAGCAGGTCCTGAGCGACTTGAGCCCGCGGCAGGTCCCCTTGTAGCGCCGCTAGGGCCCGCTGCCGCTCCGATGCGGTCGGCGGGCGGCACCACGCCGCAAGATAGAGCGCTTCCACGAGGTCCGCGTCGGGGAGATTGGCCGCCAGTAGCTTCGCAAGCCGGCCCTGCGGGTCGGCCAGGGCGGTCGCCACCGTGGGTCCATTGATCATGAGCAAGGCCTGGCCCAGGCTGACGTCGCTCGACCGCTCGCACTCGCAGGAGGACTCCCGGGCGGGCTTGCCGAACTGCTCCAGGAATCCCTGCGAGGGGAATTGAGCGTCAGGAAGCTGGGCGGCTCGCAGGCCACGCGGCAGGCCCGGGAAGGACGTACGGCTTCCGGTCGCTACCATGAGCGAGTCGAGAAGCTGCTCGGCCGAGAGCCGGCGCGGCAAGGCCCGCGAAAAGTTCTGCTCATCGTCGGCATTCCAGCGATTGGCCCGGAAGCTGTGCTGATAGGTGCGCGACTGGACGATGGTCCGCACCAGATGGCGAACCTGATAGCCGTGAGAAGCGAAGTCGGCGGCCAGGGCATCGAGCAACTCGGGATTGATGGGCGGGTTGCTCGAACGGATGTCGTCGACCGGATCGATGATGCCGCGGTGGAAGAAGAGGCTCCAGGTGCGATTGACCATGGCCCGGGCGAAGATCGGATTTTCGGGTGCCGTGAGCCAATCGGCCAGTTGTTCCCGCCTGGTGGCAGCGGCCACGGGCGGCGTCGCAGCGCCCTTCTGGACGCTGTAGGGCGTGAAGGGTGCCACCGGCTTCTGGGTCTTGGGGTGCAAGGTCTCGCCGCTCCTGCGGTCAAAGACCAGCGTCCGGCCCCCTTGCCCGAAAGCAGCCTGGGCAAAGTAGGCGGTCAGCCCGTAGTACTGCCGCTGCGTCCATTGCTCGAAGGGATGGTCGTGGCACTGGCAGCAACTGAAGCGGACGCCGAGGAAGAGCTGAGTCGTGTTCTCGGCCGCCTGTTTGGGATCGTGGTTGATGCGGAGGAAGTTCGCCGACCCAGACTCCCGTTCGTCCGGGTCGCCCACGCCGGTCAGCAATTCGCGCACGAACTGGTCATAAGGCATGTCCCGGGCCACGGCCTGGCGAATCCAGCCGTGGAACGCCCACATGCCCGTGTCGCCCAGGAACTTGCGATTGACCTGCAGCAGGTCGCACCACTTGTGCGTCCAGTGATCGACGAAATCCTCGCTGGCCAGTAAGCGTTCGATAAGTTGATCGCGCTTGGCCTTCGACGGTGTCGGGTCGGCGAGGAAGGCCTGCACCACCTCGGCCTCGGGAATCCGCCCTGTGAGGTCGAGATGGAGACGCCGAACGAACTCCGCGTCCGAGCATAGCTCCGAGGGCTGAATCTTCAGCCGCTGCAGCTTGGCGTCGATGTGCTGGTCGATGAAGTTGTGCTGGGGCCGAGCTTCCCAGACGAAGCCGTCCCGAGCCCCCATGACCGTCATGCCGACCGTCCCCAGCAGACCCTCGTATCGCACGATCAAGGCGGTCTCGCCCCGGCGCAGGGCAGTTGCTCGGCCGTCCTCGCTCACCGTCGCCACCTCGGGTGCGCTGCTGGTGAACTGGACCTCGGCCGTCACGTCCCGCAGCGTGCCGTCAGGGTAATGGGCGATGGTCAGGAAACGCTGAGTTCGGCCAGGCAAGTCCAGCGTCACCGTCGTGGGCTGCACTTCCAACCGGGCGGCACGAGCGATGGTCTCCACGTCGCTGGCGGCCCCCTGGGCGATCCACTGTTCCAACACCCGGGCAGCCGGGGCGTCGGGCGGAAACAAGAAGCCTCCCTGGTGCGGGACTCCGCCCGTCGGCTTCTGCACCATCAGGCTTTGGGACGGGTCGGCACGATTGAATCGGCGTCCGGAGATGTCCTGCACCAGGGCCAGATAGTCGAACTCAGGATCGTAGCCCCGGAGGGAGAGGCGGAAGCCGTTCTTGCCCTTCGCTGCCCCGTGGCAGGTCCCCGCATTGCAGCCCGACTTAGTCAAGATGGGCATGACGTCGCGGACGAAGCTGATCGGCGGGTCGGGCTCCAGGCCGGTGACGCGGACCGGCGCCTCCGCGGCCAGTTCCCCGAGAGTGACGGCCAGGGTTGCCTCCCCATCTCGAACGGGCCGCAGGACGTGGGGTGGGGCAAACTCAGCCGCATCGCCCCGCACTTGAACGGCAGCCTGTTCGGTTACGTCCACCACCGTGCCATCGGCCGTGTGGCCCTGGACGAGGAAATGACCGGCGGCCCGGGGCCCCACCAGGGCCAGTTCGCCGGGCAGGATCGTGATCTTCTGGAAGGCGGGGAGCGGCGGGGGGTCGGGGACCGTGCTGCCGGCGTCGGCACTGGGCGGCGGATCATCGGCCGCGGCGGGGGACCAGGCCACCAGACCCGTAAGCACAACGGCCACCGCGAGCCAACGTAGCAAACAGGGCATGGGCACGACTCCCAGAGCGGCCAGGTCGACGGGCGGAAGGCGCGGGAGTTGCCATGCCGCCGGCGACGGTGAGACGATTCTATTGTGCCCGACCGCGGCCCGCATTGCCAGAGGAATTGGCTGATGACCCCTGTGGGCCGGCCCCCCAGCCTCCTCAACACGGCCTAGCTCAGAATCGATTCGACCACCTGGCCGGCCACGTCCGTCAGGCGGAAGTCGCGGCCGAGGTAGCGATAGGTCAACTTGGTGTGGTCGACGCCGAGCAGGTGCAGGATGGTGGCCTGCAGGTCATGCACGTGGACGCCGTCCTCGAGCAGATTGTAGCCGAAGTCGTCCGTCTTGCCGATCACCAGGCCCGGCTTGATGCCGCCACCCGCTAGCCAGAGCGAGAAGCACCGGGGATGGTGGTCGCGGCCGAACGCCTGGGGCGTGATCTTGCCCTGGGAGTAGGCGGTGCGGCCAAACTCGCCGCCCCAGATCACCAGCGTGTCGTCGAGCATTCCCCGCTCCTTCAGGTCGCTCACCAGGGCGGCCGAGGCCCGGTCGGTCTGGGTACACTGCCGCTTAATCTCGCGGGGCAGGTCGCTGTGATGGTCCCAGTCGCGGTGGCAGAGCATGATGAAGCGGACGCCGCGCTCCGCCAGCCGCCGCGCCAAGAGGCAGTTGTTGGCATAGGAAGCCTTGCCCGGCTCGGCCCCGTAGCGCTCGAGCACGCTGGCCGGCTCCTTGGACAGGTCCATGAGTTCCGGCACGCTGGTCTGCATGCGGAAGGCCATTTCGTAGGCATGGATGCGCGTGGCGATCTCCGGGTCGCCCACCTGTTCGAGTTGCAAGCGATTGAGCGCCTGCACGCCGTCAAGCAGGTCGCGGCGCATGGTGGGGTCGATGCCCGGCGGATTGCCCAAGTAGAGGACCGGATCGCCGACCGAGCGAAACTGAACGCCCTGGTACTTGCCCGGCAGGAAACCATTGCCCCAGTAGCGGGTCTGGAGCGGCTGGCCGCCCGCGCCGGAGAGCAGCACGACGTACTCGGGCAGGTTCTTGTTCTCACTCCCCAGGCCATAGGCCACCCAGGCTCCGATCGTGGGTCGGCCCGGCTGCTGATTGCCCGTGAGCAGGAAAGTCACGGCCGGATCGTGGTTGATCGGCTCGGTGTACATCGAGCGAATGAGGCAAATGTCGTCGGCAATGGCCCCCAGGTGGGGCAACTGGCTCGACATCTCAACGCCATGCTTGCCGTTGCGTTGGAAGGGATGAGCTGGCCCCACGAGCAGCAGCCGATCCTGACCCGAAGTCATGCCGGTGATCCGCTGCCCCATTCGGACCGAATCGGGCAGGTCCTTGCCGGTCTCGCTCGTGAGGTGCGGCTTGGGATCGAACAGGTCCAAGTGGGAAGGCGCTCCCGACTGGAAGAGGTGGATCACCCGCTTGACCTTGGGCGGATGATGGAGCCGGGACAAGGCCCCGTGGCTGGCGCGGGCGTCGGCCGGGGGATCGTCCGCCGACAAACGGCCATGGAGCAGACTCGCCAGGGCCACGCTGCCCAGGCAACTGGTAGAGCGCTGCAGGAAGGCTCGGCGGGTGTGGAGACGCATCAGGTCGTCGAAGTTCATCCCGCGGACCTCCGAGGCCGATTCTGATAGGCGAACATGAGGAACGCCAAGGCGCCAAAAGCAAAAACACCAAGCTGGAGCAAGATTAGCCAGTCCCACTCACCCTCGGCCAGGACCAGTCGGCCCTGCAGACCGGCCGACCCCAGCAGCAACAGACCGAGCACCAGACTGCCGTAAAACTTCATGGTGGGCGATTCAGCAGGAAGTACATCTTGGGAGCAGGCCGTGGGGCTGCCCATCCGAGAAGTATTCTACCACGGAGACGCGGCTTGGCGGGAGGTTCGCCTCGGACAAAAGGAAACCAGGCCGCCGACGCTCGGTCGGCAGCCCGGATCACACGGATGAAAGTGGTGAAAGGGCCTAGCTTTGCTTCGCCTTGGTCGACTTGGCTCCCTCGTCGCCCAGCACCTCGACGATGACCTTGCGGCCTTCCCGCAGGCGCGTCGCCTTGCCCACCCGATCCCGCAGGTAGTAGAGCTTCGCCCGGCGCACCCGGCCCGAACGCTTGACGACGATCCGCGCGAGCTTTGGCGAGTGGAGGGGGAACTTTCGCTCCACGCCCTCACCCTGCACGATTCGCCGGACCGTGAAGTACTCGCGCGTGCCCGAGCCCCGGCGAGCGATGACTGTCCCTGAGAAGATCTGGATCCGCTCCTTGCTGCCTTCCTGAATCCGCTGGTGGACTTCCACCTGGTCGCCAATTTCGAACGGCTTGAGTTCCTTGGCGGGCTTGCGGTACTTCTCCTCGACCAGCGCGAGCACCGCTCCCCGCTTGGACTGACCATTGGCCGTTGACTTCGTCATGACTCATCTTCCTTACGCAAGTTTGGCCACGGACCGCCACGGTCCCGTGACCCGCTGAGACAGAAGAATATATGGTTCCAGGTCCGGCTCGCCCAGGGTTTTGCCTGAGGGTGCGGAATCACGCTCAGACCAGGCGCAATCCCTCACGACGACAGCGGCCGCGTCAGGTGGATGAAGGATTTCCCCAGCCGGCCGCCGTAGTTTCCTGCCGAGATGCGCACCAGCCCCGGGGTGGGCCGGGCGGCGGCGATCCCCGCCTGGGTGGCATGCCAAATGGTCTCCAGGTCGCGGCCGTTGATGATGATCTCCATGACACTGCCGACCTCTGGAGGCAGTCGGCTGGCGGCTCCGAGCTGCGACCGCAGAGTGGGACAGAACTCGGCAAAGGTGCTGGCAATCAGGAACTTATACCGGCTGCCCGCCTTGGAGCCGCTGTGGGTGATGCCGCCGGGGAAGGGCATGATGACGCCAGGTAGGGGGCGAATGGCTTCGGCAGCACGCTCGGCTGCCGAGAGGGCGGCATCCACGTCGCGCCCCAGGAACCACAGGTTGCCCCCCATCAGCCCGTCGCGGAAGCCGAACTGCCGGTGGAGTACAAACTCACCGCCCAGAATCGGAATGACCCAGACCGGCTCGCCCTGCCGCTGGTCCTCGAATTGGTAGCCGTCCCCGAAGAAAGCGATCTTCCGCCCCAACGGAAACGGCGTGGGGCAATCGATCCGATTGAAGCAGGCGGCCGTCGGACAGGTCAGCACGTTCTGGCTGAGACGCACCAGCAGCGACCGCTCCAGAGCAGGCTCGCGGTCCTTGCGAAACCGCGGCACATGGAACTGCACGACGGCACCGGGCCGACCATCGGGGGTGGGTTCGGACGTGTCGCCACCCGGTCCGACATAGTGGGACAAGCCCGCTTCGCAATCGCACAGGATGGTGCTGGC
>CALLZJ010000411.1 GCA_937858435.1 uncultured bacterium | reverse complement strand
TCAACACCGTGCCCGGGCCCTTGGCAATAACATCGGGCGGTCCAACGCAGGTGGCCATGTCGGTCACTCGGGCCGCGGGCATGAAGCCGATCATGACCTGCGGGCAGCAGGCTGGCAGGATCGGGCCGCCCACGTGCGGGACGACGCCCGTGACCATCGGGCAAACGTGCGGATCCATGAGACGAGCGGCAGGGGGCATGGCCGATACTCCTTGAGCGCTATGAGCAGGACTTCAGGCCGCTCTTGGAGAAGTCGGCCTCGGTCGGAACCGTGGGCTTGGCATCCGTGGCGTCCCGAGCCTGGGTCGGGGCCGCAGGATCCTCAGGATTGCAACCCGAACCACTGCCGGCTGAGCCGCCGCTGTTGATAAGCACCATCGTGCCATTGATCGCCACGCCGGTCGGACCGACGTCGACGAAGTTGCCGCCGACCTTCAAGGAAATTTGCAGGCCCGCTTCGAGGACCATGCACATACCGGCCTTGATGTGGACGTTCAGGCCCGCATCGATGGCCAGATCGCCGCCGGACTTGAGATGGACGTTGCCGCCCACGTTGTGATGAAGGACGCCGCCGATCTTGTTCTTGCAGTCGCCCTTGACTTCCGTGCCCGCGTCGCCCTTGATGAGCGTTAGCGCGTTGCCGCCGACGATCTGCGAGAAGACCTGATCCACGAGCACGTTCATGTTCTGCTTGACGTGCAGATGACTGTCCTCGCCGATCAGTTCCTTCTTGTTCTTCTCCATCTTGATGTCGACGTTGCCCGGGTTCTCACCCTTGCCGTGGCCGACGAGCATCTTGTACGAGCCTTCAATGTGCTCTTCCTGATGGCGTTTGACGTTGAGGTGCTTGTCCTGCCAGACCTGTTCGCGCTGGTCGGCCTTGATTTCCTTCTTGCCGGACGTTGCATCGGTGCCGCCGACGATCAGATGGCGGTGATTGTTGGTGATCTCCATCGTCTCGTTGCGGACGCGCTGCTCGAAGTTGCGCTCGGCATGAGTGTAGATTTGCTCGGCGCCCTTGGTGTCGTCGAAGCGCCACTCGTTGTAGCCCACGCCGCCCAACGTGGTGTTCGACTTGATGCCGCAGACCTTGTTGTCGTTCTTGTGCTTGGAGTCGAGACCGTCGCCCAGGTACGGGGGCATCTGGTCGGCGTTGTAGACGCTGCCGACCACGATGGGCCGATCCGGATCGCCTTCCTCGAAGGTGACGATGACTTCCTGCCCGATCCGCGGCCAGAAGGAAGCGCCCCAGCGCTTGCCTGCCCAGACCTGGCCCACGCGGCACCAGCACGAACTGTCGCTGTCGTACTTGCCATCCCGGTCCCAGTGGAACTGGACCTTGATGCGGCCATACTTGTCGGTGAAGATCTCCTGGCCCGCCGGCCCCACGACCACCGCCGTCTGCGTGCCGACAATGACCGGCTTGGGCGTGACCTGGCTTGGCCGGAAGGGCAGCGCTTCCGGGATCGCGGTGAACTGGTTCAGATACTCGAAGCCGTGCCAGTCGCCTGAGAGGTAGTTGCTGGAGACGCGGGCCGAGTGGCGGGCCGTGGTGATGATGTACTTGCCATGGGCCTTGAGCAGCTTGCCGTTGTCGTCGCCTTCGACGGTCCCGAACTCGAGCTTGAAGCCGCTCGTGATGCTGCGGCAAGTGCTCTCGGCCTGGATGCGGATGCTGGGCACCTGCTGCTGCTGCATGCGGATGTCGTTGGTCCGCTTGTTGTCGGTGAAGATCTTCTGGAGTTCGCCGGCCTGGTCGCCGCCGCCCTTGTTGATGCCGTCGAATCGCTGGGCGTAGGCCCCGGGATAGTCGTAAGTCTCGAACTGGCCGTTGGCGCCGAGCTTCAGCTTGTGGGTCACTTCGCCGATGGCGACCGAGTCGACAATGGGCTTCGTCGTTTCGAGCTTCTTGTGGGGCAGTTCGAAGCAGTGATCCCACAGGGTCACCTTGCCCGTGGCCACTTCCTGGAATTTACGCCAGGAGAAGATGCGGTTCTCGCCGCGCACGCCGCCTTCGATCGTGTCGAACATCAGCTTGCTGTCGAGGGCGGTGTGACTCTGGGGCGTGTTGGCCAGCACCATCTTGTGGCTGCCGTTGTCGTGCTTGAAGAAGTAATAGATGCCCTCTTCCTCCATGAGCCGGCTGGCAAAGGCGAAGTCCGACTCGCGGTATTGCACGCAGTAGTCGCGCTTCTCGAAGGTGCCTTGAATCTCGTAGGTCACGTCGAGACCCGTGAGCACCTTCTTGAGGATGTCGGGCACGCTCAGGTGCTGGAAGATGCGGCTCTGGGAGATCCGGGTCAAGAACCAGAACTTGGGCACGATCTCCATCTCGTAGGTCGCGAACTCCCGCCCCACCGTGCTCTTGACGAACCGGGCACACACGCCGTTCAGGAAGCGTTTCTTCTTGTCGTCCACGTCGAGCCGCACCGTGATCGACTCGCCGAGCAGCTTGTCGAAGGCAGGGTCTTCGTCGCGTTTGCCGATCAACTCGAGCTTGAAGTTGAACAGTTGCGAGATCCCCTCAAATCCTTCCAGCCCCACCAGCATGAGCTTGTCCTTGCCCAGCGGCGTAACGACTTCCATCTGACGATTGGCTTGGGTGTAGGTGCTCATGCGCTTCGCCCTTAGAACTTGTTTCGAATGGCCGGCGGGGCCGCGCCCGGAGGCACCCCGTTCGCTCGGCTTTGGCTGCTAGGTCTGGAGCCCCAGCCAGGGCGCGGACGCGCCGCGGCGGAATGGCTCCTGGATGGTACGCCCGCCGGAACCAGACCTTACAGGCCCGTGGCGGATTCTCGCCCCAGCCGCCAGGCCAGCCAGGCCTGAAAACCAAACCACGCCAACAACGTATAGAACGGCAACCCCTTGGGCCCCAACACTTCCACGCCGGTCGTCGCCAGCGGCACCACGGGCGTCAGCTCCCAGGCGTCCCGCAAGGCCAAGGCCCCGGCCCAAGGACCCATCCCCACGGGCCGCGTCAACAACTCCAATCGGCCCGCTCCCGCCAGCGCCAGGGCCTTCGGCAGGTCGGCCGGGTAACGCTCTTGGTGCATAACGTACCAAACCTTCACATGGTCGACCGACATCCCCAGGACAATAAACCCCAGCACGCAGTACGGCGTGATCCGCCGCGGCACCCAGCGCACCGCGCCAATCAGCCAGGGCACCACCATGAGCAGCGAATGGTCCCAGGTTAAAGGTGACAGGAGCATCATGGCCGCCACGTTGGCGCCAATGGCCATATCCAGGGCCGGCCCCGAACGTGACCGCCACGCCAGCCAAAGGGCGAGCCCGGCGACGATGGCCCCGAGCGCCCCAGCCAGCAGCCAGGCCAGCACGGGAGCATGCCAGAGCGGCAGCACGTGGCCGGCCGCATCCCCCACGAAGAGCTTGTGGCCAAAAGCAAGGATCGACGAATTGGTCACGTGGGTGCGGAACTCGTTGAGCCCAGGCAGGACGACGGTCACGTAATCCCGGAAGGTCTCGCCGCCCAGGACGCCCCATGCCGCTGCCTGCAGGGCCGCCCAGACCAGCGTCGCCACGATGACTCCAAGCCAACGTCCCCGCACCAGCAGCCCGAGGACCAGAAAGCCGGGAAACAGCTTGATCGCGGTCGCCAGTCCCAGGAGCGCCCCGGCCGTCATGAACCGCCCGGACCGCTCCATCAGCCAGGCCAGCGTGAGCAGAAAGAGGAGCACCCCGCCAAGCTGTCCCTGCATGCACTGCTGGTAGAACGGGTTGAAGGCCACCACGAGCGCCACGATCGGCAGCACCCACCAGCCCGATAGCCGCCACTGGAGTGCCCGGAACGTCAGAGCCACGCTGGCCCCGATGAGCAAGAGGCTCAGCGTGTTCCAGAAGGCCAGGGCTTCGACGTAGTCCATCCGTCCCAGGGGCAAGGTCAGGAGCACGACCGCGGGGGGGTGGGCATTGTGCTTGATCGTGAGCGAGACGAACTGGACACCGAAGTAGCGCTTGATCGTCTCCACTTGGGAGGAGTAGACGGGCAGCCCCTCGAACCAGTTGCGGGCCGAGCCCCACTCCTGGTAGAAGTCGAAGATGCCGCCGCTGGCGGGGTCCTTGGCCAGGAAGCCGAGCACGGCCGGTGCATGGTAGAGCAGCAAAGCCGCCGCCGCCAGTTGCAGGCCCCACTTCTGCCAGATGGTCAATTCGTGCCCCACGAAGGGTGCCGGCTCGCTGCCCCTGGCGCTGTTCATGGCTGCCCCCTTCCCGGCGCTGCCCAGACCAGCCCCAGCAGCAGCACCTGGCCGTAACACAGCAGGCTCGCAAGCCCTAGCACCTCCAGGGGCCCAAACACACCTGGCAACCAGCCCCCCTGCTCAGCCCATTTCCAGAAGCCATGATGATGGAAGCCGAAGATCAGGACGACTGCTGCCAGCCCGAGCCGACCGGCCAGGCCCGTTTGCCGCTGGCTCACCCACAGGATCGGCAACGTGAGCAGGAGCAGCGAGTGATCCCAGGTGATGGGCGAAAGCAACGTCATGCTCACCAGGCCCAGGCAGAAAAGCTGGTCACGATCTCCGGCACCGCCCGGCCGAGCCGCCCAGGCCACCAGACCCGTGAGCACCAGGCCCATGAGCGCCGTCAGCCCCCAGGCCAGGGTCGGTGCGGCGAGCCAGGGCCGCACCTTCTCGAACTCGCTCCCCACCAGCAGCTTGGTGAACAGCCCCGGGAGCGAGGCGTTGAGCTTGCCCGCTCGAAACTCATGGACCGCGGGCACCACCTTGAAAG
>CALLZJ010000410.1 GCA_937858435.1 uncultured bacterium | reverse complement strand
CCCGGGTGTTGCAGTGGGCGCGGGGGCTGCGCGGGCGGGGCCCGCCACTTGAATCCGCGCAGGAGCGCGTCGCGGCCGCCCTGCGGCAAGCGGGAGCCAGCCGAGTCGATCTCGTGGTCCACGAGCATTGCACGGCGGGCAGCGAAATCCGATGCCAGTTGCTGGTCGAGTTGTGGCCAACGTGCGCGGAGACGCAGCAATTGATTCTGGGGGAAACCTGGACGGAAGCTGCCCTGGCCCGGCTGAGCCAAGGAGCGCCGTACGCGTCGCGCTGCCGCAGCGTGGCCCGGACCGAACGTGGCTTGCGACTCGGCTGGGCCGCCCATGGCGGGAAGCTGGCGGCGGAACAGGACTTGCCACTCGGAGCCGGGGCCACGCTCTGGGCGACGCTGACCGACGATGCCACCGTGGCCGGAGTGGAGCCGGCAGCCGGCGCGGCCGGTACGGGCCAATGTCATCGCTGGCAGCCGAGTCTGGAACGGCTCTTCACTCGCGCCGACCTGGCCCGGCTGATTGAGGAAGTGAAGTCGGCGGCCGGCGTGGCGCGGCTCAGCGACGCCGAGTTCATCATCGACGTGGGCTATGGCGTAGGCAATCGTGACGGCTATGAAGGCGTGGTCGAACCACTTGAACGGGCCCTGCACCAGATCGGCGTGCGTGGCGTCATGATCGGCGGCTCACGCAAGATCACGGAGGAACTGCACGTCTTGCCCGTGGATCGGCAGATCGGGCAGTCGGGGGTGAGCGTCAATCCCCGGATTCTGTTGGCGCTCGGGATCAGCGGCGCACCTCAGCATTTGCAGTACATCGGCAGTCGGGCGACGATCATCAGCTTTAATCGCGACGCCGAGGCACCGCTCATGACACTCAATCAACGGCAGCCCCGGCCCGTCGTCTTTCCAGTGGTTGGAGATCTGTTCAAGACGGTGCCGGCCTTCACGGCGGCACTCGTGGCCGGCGAAGGGGCGATGAGCGGCGAGCCGACGCCTGCAGCGTCACTTGCCGTAGCTACTCGCTGACGACGACTAGGACGAAGGACGCAAGCTGACGCTCGCGGCTACCGAGTTTGGAAGCCACCAACACTAATCGCCATACGCCGGGGAGGCGATGGGCGGTGGCGGCACGCCGATGTCGCGGCGGTAGACCATCCCCGGGAACTGGATCAACTCGACGGCCTGATAGGCGCGCCGCCGAGCCTCGGCCAGCGTGGTGCCGCGGGCAGTTACGCCCAGCACGCGGCCGCCGTCGGTGAGGACTCGGCCGTCGTCGTTGCGCGTGCCAGCGTGAAAGACCTGCACGTCACTCAGCCGCTTGACCTCGTCCAGCCCCACGATGGTCTTGCCCTTGGTGATGGTGCCGGGGTAGCCCTGGCTCGCCAGCACCACGCAGACCGAGGCTCCTGGGTCCCACTGAATCTGCTCGGCGGGAATCTGGTCGAGGCGATGGTCAACCACGGCCTCCAGGAAATCGACCAGGTCGCTTTGCAGCCGCATGAGCAGCGACTGGGTTTCCGGATCGCCCAGCCGGACGTTGTACTCTAGGACGCGCGGTCCCTGGGCGGTGAGCATCAGTCCGGCGTAGAGCACGCCACGGAACGGAGTCCGAGAGCGCTTGAGGGCATGGATCGTTGGCACGAGGATGGTGTTTTCGATGTCGGCCAGCATCTCGGGAGTGACGGTGTCGGCTGGGCAGTAAGAACCCATACCGCCGGTGTTCGGGCCTTGATCCCCTTCGCCCAGTTTCTTGTAATCCTGCACGGGCGGCAGGATTAGGAGCGTGCGGCCGGCGACAAGGGCCATGACGCTGCATTCGCGCCCATCGAGCCGCTTTTCGATGACGACCCGACGGCCAGCGGGACCGAACGCTTCCTTGACCATAATCTGGTCGACGGCGGCGAGGGCTTCGGCTGTGTCGTTACACACAATCACGCCCTTGCCCGCGGCCAGTCCGTCGGCCTTGACTACCAGGGGATAGTCGCGGCTCTCGACATACCGGCGGGCCGGTTCGGGATGGTCGAACATCCGCGACTCCGCCGTCGGAATGTCCGCGTGCCGCATCAGTTCCTTGGCGAACACCTTGCTGGCTTCGAGTCGAGCCGCCGACTTGCTGGGGCCGAAGACGCGGAGCCCCTCTTTCTCCATGGCGTCGACCAGCCCGGCCGCCAGCGGGTCTTCCGGCCCCACCACGACCAGCCCGATCCCTTCCTTCTTGGCGAAGCGGATGAGCCGATCGAACTCGTGGGGTTCGCTGGCGAAGTTGACGCCCAACTCGGCCGTGCCCGCGTTGCCAGGCGCGCAGTAGACCTGCTGCACGCGCGGCGACTGGGCCAGCTTCCACGCCAGGGCGTGTTCACGCCCGCCCTTGCCTACCACCATGACCTTCACTTCGCATCCTCCGGATCGGCAGCGACAATCGCTGGGCGACCTGTCACTATGTAAAATGTAGCGTATGGATGTCCGGGTGGCCGACCTCCGCTCTCGCTCCCTGTTCTGAGGCCCGTCATGATGACGCTTCCCTTGCTCCTTGCCTGGTTGCCGCTTTGGGCTGGGACGGCCAGCGAGCCGCCCCACCTGGAGTTGATCCAGGGGTTGCGGCAGCGGGGCGACGCCGAGTGGGCCCTGGATTATCTCGACTTCCTGGAAACGCGGTCGGTCCCGCTCCCTGACGCCGTCCGTCGCGATCTACCCCAATGGCGGCTGCAACTGCGGGTGGACGTGGCTCTGGCCGCACGGGAACTCGACGCCCTCGACCGCAACGTTCAGGCCATCCTCGGCGACCTAGAACGGTTGGGCTCCGACCGAGCCCGGCTCCAGGTCGACGAAGCGCGCTTGCATTCCGAGTATGGGGAACTGCTTGCCTTGCTCGCCCTGGAGTTGCGGGTGCCGGCACTGCGGCTGCAGCTCAGTGCGGCAGCCCGGCGTCAACTTGAAGCCGCCGCCAACCACTGGCGGGCCCTGGCCAAGGACGCTGGCCCGGACCAGGCTGCCACGGCAGCCATCGGGCTCGGGCAGACCTTGCTCCTCCAAAGCCGGTTGCTGGACGCCGACGACCGCAAAGCGGGAGAGCAGTGGCAAGAAGCCGAGCGGGCCTTGAGCCGCGTGGCCGAGCAGAGTCCGCCCACGCCCGCCGCCTATCTCGCCCAGGCCTGGTTGGTGCGGGCCTGGACCGGCGTCGACGAACGCAAGGCCGATGAGGTCTTCCGCAAGCTGCTCCAGGAACGCCGCACCGAGGCCCAACAGGCCCAGCGACTGGCTCGCTTCTTCCGTCTGGGAGAAACCTGGCGGCGAAGGCTTGAACCGGGACGCTACAACAAGACGCTATTTCGCACCGAGGCCGAACGCTGGCTCGCCGAGGCCCACCGCGATGCCCGTCCCTTCGATGCCATTTACTTGCGCTTCTGCCTGGCCACCTCTTTCGGCGATGACTTCCTGGCCCAGGAAGATGCGGGGCGGGCGGCGTCCACCGTTAAGTCGCTGCTGGATCGAGCGCTGGCGGAGTACGATGCCGTTCAGCGCGGCGTCGGTCCCTTCGCCCAGTTGGCCGATGAACGCCGCCTAGCCCTGCTGACGCGCTCGGGCCGAGGTGAAGGTCCAATCGAAGCCGTGGCCACCGCCAGCGAGTGCCTGTTGCAGGCCCGGCTGGCATGGACAAAGATGGCCGAGGATGAGCAGCGGCTGGCCACGCTCCCGGAGCGGGAACGGCCCGAGATGCAGCAGCACATCCGCGCCCATGCCGCCCGGGCCGACGCCGCCGTGCAGCGTGGGCTGAGCCTGGTGGCCGGTAAGGAAGCGGATGAATGGCTGCCTCTCCAGCGTCTCCGCTTGGACCTGGCCCAGCGGCGGCAGGACTGGCCGGCGGCGATCACCGTCTGCACTGAAGTCTGGGAAGCGGCTCCCGACCAGGCCCTACGCCAGAACGCAGCCATTGAAGCGCTGCGGCTCATGGTCCGCTTGCCCGACCGGGGCGGTGCCAGCCGGATCGAACTGGCCCGGCGGGTCATCCAGCGCGAACCGCAGAGCCTGGCTGCCGATTTCGCCCGTGAGATCATCGGACTCGATCACTTCGAGTCTGCCCGCTACGCTGAGGCGGCCGCGATCTTGGGCGAGGTCGGCGACCGTTATCCCCGCCAACCTCATTGCCGCTACTTCGCCGCGCTAGCTCATTGGCAGGCTCACACAGCTGCTTGCAGGGAGGCAGAGCGTCCCTACACCACGGCTAGCAAGGAACTGGAAACCACGCGCGCCTGGCTGCCAGAGGCCCTAGCCCGCCTCGAAGCGCTCGAGAGTGACCGGACCACCGCGGCCGCAGCCCGGCTCGACCTCGCACAAATTCAATTGGCCTTGGACCAACCGGCGGAAGCAAGTGCCACCTTGGCCCCGCTCCTGGAACGTCTGGAAAAGTCCGACAAGCCGCCGTTCCCCGCCGCCCTGGCCGGACGCGTCTTGGAAACGGCCCTCCGCGCGGCCCTCATGCGGCAGGATGGGGGACAGGCAGCGCTGAGCGTCCTGGCCCTCTTGCAGAAGCAGGGCATGAGCACCACGGGGTTCGACGATCTGCTCCAGGAACTGGGTCGGCAGTTGCGGCAGCAGCTTGAGGATCTCGAGCGGCAGGGGCCGACCGCCGACCCACAGCTTGCGAAGCTCAAGCAGACGCTCGAGAGCTTCGTCGGCCAGGTGGAGAAGAGTCCTAGTCCCAGCGTCGAGGTGCGGCAGTGGCTGGCGAGCATGCACCTGAGTCTGGGTCGGCCGGCCCGTGCCGCCGAATTGTACCTGGCGCTCCTGGCCGAGCATACCGGCGGCGGTATGGATGAAGCCCGCAAGCAGGGGCTGCGGCTGCAAGCGCTCATCGCCTGCCGACAGGCCGCGGAGGCCTCGGGCGGAGGCGAACGCCAGTCCTGGCTGACCAAGGCCCGAGAGCGGATGCGGGAGTTGGTGGCCGACCCACGGGCAGCCCGGAGTCCGCTCGTTGTGCGTGAGAACATTCTGTTGGCCCAGCTTGGCGGGCAGTACGTCGCCGCCATCGAGCAGTGGGAAGGACTGCGGGCGAGCCTGGAGCCGCACCTGGTGGATCGGCCCGACCTTGCGGAGATTTACCACGAAGCGGCCTACCATCAGTTCCGGGCGATGTGCGGGGCGGCCGCCGCGGTCACGGAAGCGGAGCCGCGACGGCTGGCCCGGCAGCGTGCCGCCCAAACCTATCTCCTGATCGAAAGGCGGGGATTCGGCACGCCGGCCTGGAAGACTCGGTTCGAGGCCTTCCTCCGGACACCTGAACAACGCGACATCCACGAAGCAGTCCAGCAGATGCGCGAGGACTTGCCATGAGTTCGCACTGGAACCGATTGCTTTGGACACAACGGCCCATGGGTAGGATGGATCTGCGCTGCCTGGTGTTCACCTGGGCGGCGCTGCTGCTCTGTGGGCAAGGTGTCGGGGCGGAGGCCGCGGACCGGGTCGATGCCTTCGACTTGGCCCGGGGACAAAGGGTGGTGCACGTCGGCACAATTCGAAGTGAAGATGCCGTGCGGATCGCTCTAACGACGCAGGCCGGGGTCAACCTGACGATTCCGACCGCAAGCGTGTTGGAAGTGGCTTACGACGATGCCCCCGCGGAATTGTTGCTAGCCCGCAATCAGGAACGGCAGCGGAACTGGGCGGCCGCGATTGAGCAGTACGAGGCCGCCAGCCGGAGCGTGGGACGCGAGGCCCGGCTCCTGCGACGGCACATTGAGTTCAAGCGGGCGGAGATGCTGGCCCTTCGCGCCGAAGACACCGACCGGGCACTGGCCGAGCGGGCCGCCGGGGAGCTGCGGCGTTGGCTCCAGGAAAATCCCAGCGCACGGCAGTCGCTCCGGGCCATTGAGATGCTCCATCGAGTCGACCGAGGAGCGGAGAGCGGTTCGAAGGACGCGGCGGCCATGCTCCAAGGCCTGCGGAACACCGCGCCTCAGGACCCGGAATTGAACGTTGCCTGTGACTGGCTGCAAATCCAGTGGGACATCGAGGCCGCTTTCACTGGCACGGACCGAGCCGAAGGACTGCGGGCACTGGAACCGCGGCTCGCGGCCCTGACCCAAAAGCCTGACCGGGAGAGTGGCAGCCTGGCCCCGGTGCTCGTCGCGGCCAGGGCCTGGCTGGCCGTGGCGGTGGCGGCGGGAGGCAAGGTCGATGACGCTCTGACGACGTTGGATCAACTTGCGGGGCAGCATGGATCGGATCGCCGGGCCTTGGCCCAGGTCCATCTCTGCCGAGGCCTAGTGCTGCGTGGGACCGGGCGACCGAGGGAAGCACTCTGGGAATTCGCCTGGGTCGAGGCGGTCTATGCTGAAGAGCCGACAGCTAGAGCGTTGGCCCTGCTGCAACTTGCCGAGGTGCAGCGTGAACTGGATCAGCCGCGCCGGGCCCGGGTTACCCTGGAGCGATTGAAGTCCGATTCGGCGCTAATGGACACCTGGCCCTGGCGCCTGGCCCAGCGGTCTGCGCAGGCCGGTGCGCCATCCACGCCCTAGGTCGACGAGACGGCGTGGGCCTGAAGCTCCTCTAGCGTCACGAATTCCAGCGCCGAAATGTGCGTGGCTTCAAGCCGGACGGGTGGGGCAACCCCCGCCTCGAGAGCCTCCTTCCAGCGTTCGACGCAGAGGCACCAGCAGTCGCCCGGCTTCAGCCCGGGGAAGTTGAACATCGGCGTGGGTGTGGACAGGTCATTGCCCCGTTCGCGGCTGAAGGCGAGGAACTCGGCCGTGACCCGGGCACAGACCAGGTGCAGCCCCATGTCTTCGGGGCCAGTGTCGCACCGGCCGTTGCGATAAAAGCCCGTCCGAGGTTCAAGGCAGCAGAGAGCGAGCGGGGTGCCGAGCACGTTGGTAGCCATGGTGATTCCGTGATCCGGTGACGGGGGCGAAGAGAGTTAGTAGGCAGCCGAGCCTGCAGCGGCGGCAGCAACGCGGAAGGGCTTGAGGGCGGCGGCGGCTCCGTCGAGCAGGAAGCGCAGATCGCTGTTGATCGCCAGGAGCTGCCAGCCCTCGTCGGCCCGTCGCTTCGCCTCTTCCGCGCTGAAACAATGGATGCCGGCGGGCAGATGGTTCCGTCTGCAGGCCTCCAGGATGGTCTGCTGGGTGCGTAGGATCGTGTCGGCACTGGGTGGGGTGCCATCTGGAGCCCGCAGACTATGGGCCAGGTCGTTGGGGCCGACGAAGATGCCGTCGATGCCCGGGACGGCGAAGATCTGGTCGGCCTGGGCCACTGCCTGGGCATGCTCGCACTGCAAGATCACGAGCAGTTCCTCGTTGGCCTTGGCGAGATACTCCTTGGGGGTGGCATCCCAGTTGAGACTGCCGAGCAACCCGCCCACGCTGCGATTGCCGGCAGGTGGGTACTTCGCGGCAGCCACGGCGGCGCGGGCTTCCTCCACCGAGTTGACCATGGGCACGACCACGCCGTGGGCGCCGGCGTCTAGAGCCCGCTTGATCAACTCATGCCGATTGGCCGGCACGCGCGCCAAGGCGGTGCAGCCGGCGTCGGCGATGGCCCCGAGCAGGACGGCTAGGTCTGACCAGTCGATGGGGCTATGCTCCAGGTCAACCGTAAGCCAGTCGAAGCCGGCCCGGGCCAGCCAACGGGCCGCTTGCCAGTTGCCGAGCGAAAGCCAGGTGCCGATGACGGGCTTCCCGGCCCGGAGTGCTTGGCGGGCGGCACTGGTGCGCATGGACTCCGCTCCTTGCGAGCTTGTGGAATAGCGGCGGGTCAGCGGCCCAGTTCCTGGGATCGCTGGGTGGCGGCGACGACGGCGTCGAGCAATGCCGCCCGGAGTCCGCCCTTCTCCAGGGCGTGGAGGCCGGCCGCGCTCGTGCCCCCCGGGCTGGTGACCATATCCTTGAGCATGCCCGCATGCAGGCCGGTTTCCATGAGCATCTTTGCCGACCCGTAGACGGTCTGGGCGGCCAGGTGATTGGCGACTTCGCGGGGCAGGCCGACCCGGACGCCGGCATCGCTGAGGGCTTCGATGATGACGGCGACGAAAGCCGGCCCGCTGCCCGAGAGACCGGTCACGGCGTCCAGCAGGTGCTCAGGTAGCTCGAAAGCCTTGCCGCCCACGTGGAGCAACTGGCGGACGACGTCGGCATCCTCGATGGTCGCCTTCGCGCCCAGGCAATAGGCCGCCGCCCCGGCTCCGACCAGACTCGGTGCGTTCGGCATCACCCGGACGATGCGCGTCTTCGCTCCGAGCCCTTCGGTGAGTTGCTGGAGCGTGATGCCGGCGGCGATGGAAATGACCAGGTGCTTGCCCTGGACGGCGGGCTTGACGTCCGCAAGCACGGCGGCCATCACCTGGGGCTTCACTGCTAGGACGATCACGTCACTCGGCTGGCAGACGGCCTTGTTGTCGGCGAAGACCTCGATGCCGCTGATCTCCGCCAGGGTCTCCCGGATGTCGGCGACGGTGTCGCTGGCGACGATGCGCTCGGCGGTCGTCACACCAGCCCGCAGCAGCCCTTGGATCATCGCCGTGGCCATGCGGCCGCCGCCCACAAAGCCCAACCTCGGGAACGAACGTTGCGACATGCACCTCTCCGGCGAGACCTCGGAACTCCACGCGGCTCGATGGGAGTGATTTACGCCGTGGCCGCGGGGAAGTCTAGTTCCCGAGATCGGCTATCCGCCGCGGCGCCGCCCTGGTAGGATGTTTCCTTGACCTCCTACCCCAGGGCCCGCATGACTTCGTCCCACTCGCCCACCGTGCCTGCCCGACGACTCCGCGATCGCCTCCTGGGCGATTGGCAGCGGGACCTCACGAGCTACCACTGGTTCGTATTCCTCGTCGCCGCCATCGGCTGGCTCGCCGACTGCATGGACCAGCAACTCTTCGTCCTGACTCGGGACGACGCCATGCGCGAGCTGCTGGCTCCGCTCTACCCCGACCCCACCGAGTTGACCCGGCGCGTGAGCGAGTTCGGCGGCTATGCAACGGCGATCTTCCTCATCGGCTGGGCTGTCGGCGGGCTGGGCTTCGGCATCATGGGGGACCGGGTCGGACGGGTGAAGACGCTTCTCTTGACCGTGGTCCTCTATTCGCTGTTCACGGGCCTGTCGATCCTATCCACGGGCTTCTGGGATTTCGCATTCTACCGCTTCCTTACGGGGCTCGGTGTGGGAGGAGAGTTCGCCGTTGGCGTAGCCCTCGTAGCCGAGGTCATGCCCGACCGTGCTCGTCCCATCGCCTTGGGACTCTTGCAGGCCTCGTCTGCGGTCGGCAATTGTATGGCCGCTCTGATTTACATCCTGCTTGGCCATGCTGAAATGGCGGGCTGGCTCACGGGCCTTTCCCTCTGGGGGCTGCCCCTGACCGGCTGGCGCATCGCCTTCCTGGTCGGAACCGTGCCGGCCCTATTGGCTTTGATCGTGCGGCGGCGGCTAAAGGAACCCGAACGCTGGCGCGCCACCAAGGACCAGTCTCGGCGTCTGGGTTCGTATGGCGAGTTGTTCGGCGACCCCCGCTGGCGGAAAAACGCCCTGATTGGACTAGGGCTGGGATTCGCGGCGGTGGTGGGCCTCTGGGGTATTGGCTTTTTCGGCGTCCAGCTTGCCAAGCAGGTGCTGCAGAAGGGGCTGGCCGAGCAGAACCTGACCGGCACCGAGCTGTCGGCTCAGGTCAAGATTTGGGGCGGGTGGTATTCGTTCTTCCTGAACGTCGGCGGCGGACTGGGGATGACGTACTTCGGCTACCTGGCGGCGCGGATCAGTCGCCGGGCGGCTTTCGGCCTGGCCTTCACCGTCTCCATGGTGGCGGTGGCCTACACGTTCTGGTTCTTTGACCGTCCCAGCCAGATTTTTTGGCTGACGCCGCTCATGGGCTTCTGTCTTCTGTCCGTCTTTGCCGTGCTTGCCATCTACCTGCCCGAGCTGTTCCCGACGCGGCTGCGCAGCACCGGCACCAGCTTCTGTTACAACGTTGGACGAGTGGTGGCAGCGATCGGGCCTTTCATCTTCGGCGTCTTGACCAGCCACGTCTTCATCGCCGAGCACGGCTTCACCCGTGAGCCGATGCGCTATGCGGGCGTCTCGATGTGTGCGATTTTCTTGCTCGGGCTGGCGGTGCTGCCCTTCGCCATGGAAACCAAGGACAAGCCGCTGCCGGAGTAAACGGCGGGGCGGCATCCGGGGTCTGGAAGCAGGGTGGCGGCCTGGCCGAGCCAGGAGCTAGTTGGCGGAGCCGTTGCCCAGGACGCAGGTGTGGTCGGGCTTTACGGCAGGGGCTTGTGCAAACGAGGCGGTCTGGCCGCGGGCATCCATAAAGACCATGCGGAAGTCGCCGATCTGAATCTCGTCGCCGGGATTGAGACGGGTCGGGGCCGTGACCTTGAGGCCGTTCAGGAACGTGCCATTCTTCGAAGCCAGGTCGTGGAGTTCGCAGGAGCGGTTTGAATGGACCAGGATGGCACAGTGGCGGCGGGACATGAAGGCGTCGTTACCGACGATGTCGTTGTCCGGTAGCCGGCCGACCGTGTTGTGGCCGACCTTCAGAGCGCAGCGGCGCTCGTTGCGGACCTGGACGAAAGGCTCGTCGGCGGGAATGTAGGGCTCGCACGGCCGGGGCGGCGGCGTCTTCAGTCCCGCATGTTGGATGGAGAGCTTGTGCTCCTGCAGGGCCTGGGCGGAAAGCTGGACCGTTTCCGATCCACAGGCGTGGAGCAGATTCTCGCGCGCACGCCGGAAAGTTTCGCGGCGGTCGGCTTCAAGATGGATGCTGTTCATGGCCGAGGCGGACACACCAGCCTCCGTGAGCAGCGCGGACGGTGAAAAACTACACCGTTTATTCAATCTTACTGTATCGACAAGGGAAATCAAACCGAATAGGTGATTTTCTTAATCACGTACTGCAGCAAGCCTA
>CALLZJ010000409.1 GCA_937858435.1 uncultured bacterium | reverse complement strand
ATCCGGTCCGTCGGCATGAAGGCGGCACTCCACCGTTTGGGCACACTCCGAGATTCTAGCTGATGCCGGCGTGGCAGGCTGGTACTGTGGGCCCCTGCCCGCCGGCCAGTGTCCCGCCGGGCCATGGCTCTGTAGAAAAATCGGTATGGTCGACTTCGAAAAGAGCGGTGGACTCGTTCCCGCCGTCGCCCAGGACGTGGCGACGGGGAACGTGCTGATGCTGGCCTGGATGAACCGCGAGGCCTTTGAGGAAACGGTCCGCACCGGGCGGGCCTGCTACTTCAGCCGCAGCCGGGGCAAGCTCTGGCGCAAGGGTGAAGAGTCTGGCCACGTCCAGCAGGTGCATGAGATTCTGCTCGACTGCGATGCCGACACGATTCTCCTCAAGGTGGAACAAGTCGGCGGGGCCGCTTGCCATGAGGGCTTCGCCAGTTGCTTCTTCCGCCGGCTCGAGGGTGGGCAACTGACCACGGTCGGCACGCGGCTATTCGATCCGAAAGAAGTGTACAAGAAGTAGGCGCGGCGAGGCTCCAGGAGTTCGAAACCATGGTGGAGTTATTCGCACAAGGCCGGCGTTTGGGAAGCTGGGCAGAAGCCGAGGCTCACTTCATCCAGCCCTTGCGACAGGGGGCCGTCGAGTTTCGGGACGAGGCGGGAGCACTGCTTGCCTGTGCCGTGCCGCCGAGCCCGCCCGCCCACCAAGTGGCTCAGGTCTTGGCGGCGATCGCCGCCCTGCCGGAAGAGCCCGGCGATGCCAGCGTGACTGGCGACCATGATCGTGGCTTGTATGGCCCTCGCGTCGAAGCACCATGACATTTGTCGACACCAGTGCCTGGTTTGCGTTGCTGTTGCCCGCCGACCCTGATCCCTCCGCTCAAGGACAATCGCATGTCCACGTTGAATCTCGGCCTGCCGGCGGGCAGTCTTCAGGAAGCAACCGCCGAGCTATTCAAGAAGGCCGGCTACAAGATCACTTACCAAAGCCGTAGCTACTATCCCACCATCGACGATCCGGAGATTCAGTGCACGCTCCTCCGGGCCCAGGAGATGGCGCGGTACGTGCAGAACGGCGTGCTCGACTGCGGCCTGACCGGCCACGATTGGGTCAAGGAGAACGATGCCGACGTCGTCGAACTGGCAGAGCTGGTCTTCAGCAAGGTGAGCCGCCGACCCGTGCGCTGGATCCTGGCCGTGCCCAACGATTCCCCCATCCACACGGTCCAGGACCTGCAAGACAAGGTCATTGCGACCGAACTGGTGAACACGACCCGGCGCTGGCTGGCCGCCCAGGGCGTGTCGGCTCAGGTCGAGTTCAGTTGGGGAGCCACCGAGGTCAAGCCGCCCAAGCTGGCCGATGCCATCGTCGACGTGACCGAGACGGGCAGCTCGCTGCGGGCCAACAATCTCCGCGTGGTGGCCGAGCTGATGCAGTCCACGACGCGGTTCATCGCCAACCGCCAGGCCGCCGCCGACCCCTGGAAGCGGAAGAAGATGGAAGACATGGTCCTGATGTTGCAAGGAGCCATGGCCGCCGAGGGCAAGGTCGGGATGATGATGAACGTGCGGAAGCGCGATCTGGAAAAGGTGCTGGCCCTGTTGCCCGCCCTGCAGAAGCCCACGATCGCCTCGCTGTCGGACCCTGAATGGGTCGACGTGAACACGATCATCGAGGAGACCGTGGTGCGGGTGATCGTGCCGAAGCTTAAGGCCGCCGGGGCCAGCGGCATTGTCGAGTATCCGCTCAACAAGATCATTGATTAGCGTACCCCGTCGCGACGGGTTGATGCGGGGGCGCGCTCACAACCGACGATGCGGACCGGCCTCTGAGTTGGTAGGGTGGGGGCAGGTCGCCGACCTGACGGTCGAAGATGCGCGCTGACTTCAGGTCGGCGGTCAGCCCTTCGGCGGACGTCCACGGAATGAGGAACGGTGCTTCGTCAGAGTCGGCCACGCAGTCCGCAAGACGCGCCAGCACTTTGCCAGAGCTGGCCACGATGTCCGCAGACAGGCCAGCGCCGAGGCGAAAACGCCGAAATCACTCGAACATCGGCACTCGGAGGCCGCCTGGAAACGCCTGGCAACCCCGTGGAGACCCCCTGGAACCCCCGTGGCGAAGCGTGGCGACGCGCCCAGACGCCTGGCGAGCCCCTGGAGACCCCTCTTGGTGATGCGTAGGAACCCCGTGGCGACCGCCTGGCGATGCGTGGCAACCGCGCCGCGAGCGCCCGGCACGGTGCCGGGACGTGGCCAGGGGCCGGCGGTCAGTGAGCGGTCAAAGGCCAGGCGAGGCCCAGGTGGAGGGTCTGCCCTTCGGCGAACAACGGAACCAGGCGGCTGGCTAGCGGCGGGCTGCCGGGCGGTCCCAGCCGGCCGCGCGGCCGACCTGCTTCCACTCCGGGAGCAACCGCAGGTAGGGCGTGTTGGGCCCGAGTGCTTCCGTGCCCCAAACCCGGGCGTAGTAGATGATGAGGCCATGGATGGCGTGGTAGAGCGTGCCTCCCTCGACCGCCTCGTTGCGCATGTCGAGGATCAGGTTCGCCAGGTAGCGCACCGACTCTTCCACCCAGGGCTCGCGGAGTTCCTCATCGCTGAGCGCCAGGGCCAGCCATTCCAAGGTGTGGCCCGTGGTCGTCAGGCGCAGCCCCCGGTCGGACTCACTGCTCCGCCCCACGAACCAGTTGGTCGAGAACGAGCCATCCGGATTCTGGAGCCGCTTCGCCGTCTGCTTCCAGTGAGCGGTCTGGTCGGCCACCTGTGCCCAGACTCCGGTGCGGGCTCCGCCGCGCTGCCGATGGACATGCCAGGCCCAGCTCAGCCCGAACAGCCGATGCGTGCCGCCGCAGGCCAGGGGCAACTGCCCCACCCGGACCGACTCCTCC
>CALLZJ010000408.1 GCA_937858435.1 uncultured bacterium | reverse complement strand
TCCCCATCGCCACCCCCTGATCGCCCCCCGCCTGCAGCCCCGGCGCCGGTGCCTCGCCATGTGGCGTATGCCACATGGCCACCTGGTCGGCAGTACCAGGGTGCCGGATCACGGCTTGATAACCCGCAGGCTCCTGGAAGACCACCGCAACGCAATCCTCGGGTGCCAATACCGTCCGGGCTGGGCCAGCCAGGTCCACTCGCACCAGGAGCAACTCTGGCGTAAAGCCGAAATGCACGGCCACGAGCGGCCCCCTTGCCACCATCGCCATCGTACCGCGCTCGTTGCCCGGCTGGTAGACGCCGGCACCCAACCACGCCACGGGGCGGCGCTTCCCGTCTAGTTGCACGTCCAAGAAAGAGCGCGGCTGCGAGTAGGGAGCCCGCACCACGACTTTCTTGATCGGTTGGCTGAGCAGCGCGGGTGGCGTCGTGCCCACCAGGTAGTAGACGTTCATCAGATGCTTGCGAAATAAATAGTCGAATAGCTCATCCTGAGCGCTGGAATGCTGAGGCCCATACCACCACCACCAGTCGCTGCCCTCGGCGATGTAGAGCTCTTCCCAGGCCCGCTGGGCTGCCTCGGCCGGCACATCCGCGGCTCGACGCTTCAGGTGCTCCCGGGTCTCGTCCAGGCGGTCCCAGGCGGTGTTGTCCTCGGAATGGCCAATCCAAATGGCGAAGTTGTGATTGATCCAGCTCCCTGCCGGCAAGCGATTGAGACGAAGCTTCGGGGGGTGCTTTTCGAGGAAGTCATGGATGCGGACGGGACGAATCTCCGGCAACATCGCGACTCGGCGGTAGAGCGTTCGCAAGAACTCGACACCTCCACCCGGGTAGTGCTCCCAGCAGTTCTCGCCGTCCAAAATCACTGACACGAGGGCGGGGCCTGGTCCGTCAATACTGCTGCCGATGGCCCTGAGTCTGGCAACCATGTCCGCAGCCGCGTGCCGGCCGTCCATGTGCTGATACTGAAAGCCGATCAGATCGCTCAAGGCATGATCGCGGAAGACGATACCGAGTTCATGGCCTCCCTCACTCACGCTGCATGGCTGGTAAAGCGTCTGGGGATTGCGGACATGGCCCCGCTCATCGCGGCCCACCAGGCCGGCTGTCGCCTGGCCGAGAATCTCTTCGTCGGTGGCGAGCCACTTGAAGCCGGCCTCGGCGATGAAGGGCAGAAGCGCCTGCGCCACCGAGCCTTCAGACGGCCAGAGTCCACGAGCAGGGGCGCCGAAATGCTGGGTATGAAACTCCTGGGCAGCTCGGAGATGCCAAGCGACGTCTTCTGGGTAGCCATCGAGGTGCCGGGGCAAGGCGACCTCCGGCTCCCCTTCCTTGGTAAGGCGCTTGTCCAAGAGGAGCGGCAGGATGGGGTGAAAGAACGGCGTGGTCGTTAACTCGACCTGGCCACACTCCTGGAGTCGGCGATGGAGAGGGATGATCTGACGCAGTAACTCAAGGTGCTTGGCCAGGACGTAGTCCTTGTCGGCTTCGGTGAAGTCGCGCCCCTTCTTCCGCAGTTCCTCCAGGTTGGCATCGTATTCAAACGCCAACGGATGCAGCCAAGCGAGATTGAACCAGACCTGCAGATCGCGCAGGCGGCGCACGCCAAACTGGCTGAGCCGGGATATGGAGCGCGTCCGAGTCGGTTGGCGCCGCTGATAGAGTTCCCAGTAGCCAAGCCAGGGCTTGATGTTGTGCTCGACCCCAATCATGAAGAAGTTGTCGAGCAAGAAGGCCGCGTCGGCCTCGCTCAGACCATCGGCCGGCACTCGGGAGAGGTCCAGAAATCGATCGCTGCCCCCGTGATCGGTGTAACGCAGAATCTGCTTGATCAGGCTGGGCACGAGGTTGATCGTGCACCGCATCTCCGGCACCTCGAGGAGATGCTGGGCCATGCCCCAGTAGTCCTTGACCCCATGCAGCCGTACCCACGGCATAGGGTTCTCGCCCGCCACGTCGTCCGGGTAGTAGGGCTGGTGTTGATGCCAGAGGAGGGCCAAGGAAACGTCAGCCATGGTCCTAGCAATGCCTGCCTGGAGGTAGGAAGCAAGCGAGCGCTCGGCGGCCGATCCCTGGAGCAGGCCTGGCCGCCGCGGCGCCTCGTCGCCCTTTAGCGGACTTCACCGCAATCCGCGATCATGACCGGAGCAGAGGTCGCGCCGCTGCGACTGCCCGCCGCCTCCATCCTCTCCACCACCTCGTAGCCCGAAATCACCTGGCCGAAGACCACATGGCGACCGTCCAAGTGGGGCGTGGCCACGGTCGTGATAAAGAACTGGGAACCATTGGTATTGGGGCCGGCATTGGCCATCGACAGGACGCCCGGCCCCGGGTGCCGCCCCGCCTTGCCGGCAAAGGTCTCGTCGGAAAACTTGCTTCGGTAGTGGGATTCGCCTCCCGTGCCGTTGCCCGCCGTAAAGTCGCCCCCCTGACACATGAACTGGGGAATGATCCGATGGAACGACGAACCCTTGAAGTGCAGCGGCTTGCCCGACTTGCCTGTTCCCTTTTCACCCGTGCACAGGGCGCGGAAGTTGTCGGCCGTCTTGGGACAGGCGTCTGCAAAGAGTTCGAAGACGATGCGGCCCGCAGGTTGGCCGCCGATATTGACTTCAAAGTAGACCTTGGGATTCGCGGGGTTCTCGGGATGCGGCGCTTGGAAGCCCATTACGGCAAACTCCAGTCTGGCAGGGGAAACTGAACCGACCCACACAAACAGGGCACACTTAGCCGACTCCGCTCCCACAAAGGGCGAATCGGCCATCGCGAAGAGGAAGGTAGCAAATGGAAAGTCGCCTGTCAAATCCTCGCCAGGACGAAGCGCTTGCTTTGTGGCCTCGAGGCAGGTGACACGTGCCCGTCACGAGGTCCTCCCGTCAGGTGGTAGGCGAGCCCCAGGTGCCGACAGCCCATAAGATAGGTTCGGTTTGTGGTCAACTCGAACGCCTGAAGGAGAAGCCCGTGCTGCGCTGCTTGCTTGTTCTGCTCAGCTTCGCTTGGGTCGGGATCGCGCCAGCCCATGCTGGGGAAGCCCGGCTGCTGAGGTTCCCCGCTATCCATGGGGACACCATCGCCTTCACCTACGCAGGAGACCTCTACACCGTCCCGGCCGGCGGCGGGGTGGCCCGCAAGCTCACGACCCATGAAGGCAACGAGGTGTTTGCCCGCTTCTCACCCGACGGCAAATGGCTGGCGTTCACGGGCCAGTACGACGGCAACACCGAAGTCTACGTCATGCCCGCCTCGGGAGGTGAGCCTCGCCGGCTGACCTTCACGCCCACTCTCGGCCGCGACGAACTCTCCGATCGCATGGGTCCGAACAACATCGTCATGGCCTGGACGCCGGACAGCAAGCACATCGTCTTCCGTAGCCGCATGCGGAGCTTCAACGACTTTGTCGGCCAGCTCTACCAGGTCAGCCTTGAGGGCGGCTACCCTGAACAACTCCCGCTACCGCGGGGCGGCTTCTGTTCTTTCTCGCCGGACGGCACCAAACTGGCCTACAATCGCGTCTTCCGCGAGTTTCGCACCTGGAAGCGCTATCGAGGCGGCATGGTCGACGACGTCTGGGTCTACGACTTCAACACCAAGAAGACCGAGAACATTACCAACAGCACCGGTCAGGACATCATTCCGATGTGGGCCGGGGACAAGATCTACTACATCTCCGACAAGGACGAGCCTTATCGCTTCAACCTTTTCAGCTATGACACGCGGACCAAGGAATCCAAGAAGCACACCCAGTACACCGACTTCGACATCAAGTTCCCGTCCATCGGCGACAAGGCCGTCGTTTACGAGTACGGCGGCTACATCTATCGCTTCGACCTGGCAACCGGCCAAGCGGCCAAGGTTGCCATTGAGATCAAGGAAGACCAGGCCGGCGGACGCGGCGGCCTCATGAACGTCAGCAAGATGGTCACGAACTTCGAGATCTCCCCCGACGGCAAGCGGGCCCTCTTCGGGGCGCGCGGTGACGTCTTTACCGTCCCTGTCCAGAACGGCCCGACCCGGAACTTGACCCAGACGAGCGGAGTCCACGAACGCAACGCCGTCTGGTCGCCGGACGGCAAGTGGATCGCCTATGTCTCCGATGCGAGCGGCGAGGACGAGATTTACATCCGCCCCCAGGCCGGTGGTCCGGAGACGCAGCTCACCACGGGGAGCGACAACTACAAGTACGAGATCGCTTGGTCGCCAGACGGCAAGAAGATCGCTTGGTCCGATCGGAAGCAGCGGCTCTACTTCGTCGACGTGGAATCCAAGGCCACCAAGCTGGTCTTCCAGTCCCCCAACTTCGAGATGCGCGATTTCACTTGGTCTCCGGATAGCCAGTGGATCGCCTACACCAGCCCCGAGGACCCTTTCAATCGCATCATGCTTTACTCGCTCGCCGATGAGAGCCACACGCCGGTCACCGACGGCTGGTACCAGGCAGGGCAGCCAAGCTTCAGCGGCGACGGCAAGTACCTGTTCTTCGTCTCCAGTCGCGACTTCAATCCGATCTACAGCAACACGGAGTGGAACCACGCCTATCAGAACATGCAGCGCGTCTACTTCGTGACGCTGACCAAGGAGACCAAGTCGCCGTTCGCCGCTAAAAGCGACGAAGTGACGATCAAGGAAGCCAAGCCGGAGGGCGCGAAGGCGGAAGGCACCAGACCCGACACGCCTGCCAAGGAGGAGCCGAAGAAGGAAGACGACAAAAAGCTGAAGATCGATCTCGACGGCCTGGCCGACCGCGTGCTGGGCCTGCCCATTGCCGCGGCGAACTACCGCAACCTGCAGTCCGTGGGGAGCACCGTCTACTACTTGCGGGTCGTTGCTGGCGCCGGCGGCCAGATGGGCATGGGACGTCCGACTCTCTGTTCGTTCGATCTGAGTGCGGCGTCACCCAAGGAAACGGTCCATGGCCCAAGCTCGGGCTATGAGATCAGTGCGGACGGGAAGAAGATGTTGCTCGGCCGGGACGGGAGTTTTCACATCGTCGACTTGCCCAAGGGACCCCTCGGCGACAAGCTGGACGCGCTCAACCTGAGCAACATGGAAGTGCGGCTGGATCGCCAGGCTGAATGGCGGCAGATCTTCCATGAAAGCTGGCGGCAGATGCGGGACTTCTTCTACCATCCGGACCTGCACGGCGTTGATTGGTCCGCAATGCGACAGAAGTACGAGCCGCTCGTGGCCCACGTCCGGCATCGGGCCGATCTCAGCTACGTGATCGGCGAAATGATCAGCGAACTCAACTGCGGTCATGCCTACGTGGGGGGCGGCGAACTGCCCCAGCCCCGCCGCATTCCCATGGGCATGCTCGGGGCCGAGCTATGCCGCGACCCTTCGGGCTTCCACCAGGTCACGCGCATCCTCCCCGGCGGGAACTGGGACAAGCGGTTCCGCTCGCCCCTCACGGAGATCGGGGTCGACGTGGCGGTTGGCGATTTCATCGTCGCGGTCGATGGCCAGTCCACCGACCGGGTAAGCACCATCCAAGAACTGCTGATGGGGACGGCTGGCCGTGAGGTTTTGCTCCGCGTCAACAAGGAGCCGAAGCTCGAAGGCAGCCGAGAAGTGGTCGTCGTTCCCATTGCCTCGGAAGACGAACTGCTCTACCAGGAATGGGTGAAGAAGAACCGGGACTATGTCGACCAGCAGACGGACGGCAAAGTCGGCTACATCCACGTGCCCGACATGCTCGTGGGTGGTCTGATCGAGTTCACGCGCCAGTTCTACCCCCAACTGCGGAAGAAGGCGCTCATCATCGACATGCGCGGCAATGGCGGCGGCAACGTCTCGCCTCAGCTCATCGAGCGGCTCCGCCGGGAGATGATCATGATCGACATCGTCCGCAATGGACAACCACGCCCCAACCCCGGCGATCAGTTGGTGGGCCCCATGGTCTGCTTGCTCAATGAATTCTCCGCCTCGGACGGCGACCTATTCCCATTCCGCTTCAAGGCCCACAAGCTTGGCAAGTTGATTGGCAAGCGTAGTTGGGGCGGCGTGGTCGGCATTCGGGGCACTTTGCCCCTGCTCGACGGCGGCACGCTCAACCGCCCCGAGTTCTCCCGCTACGACGTTGCAGGTAAGAAGTGGATCATTGAGGGCTACGGTGTCGATCCCGACATCGTGGTCGACAACGATCCGGCCGAGGAGTTCGCGGGCAAGGTGCGTGTCGGCAAGTGCGACATCGACGACGCC
>CALLZJ010000407.1 GCA_937858435.1 uncultured bacterium | reverse complement strand
CGTGGCCCCGGAGCAGCCCCTGACGGCCCGGGGCACTGTGAACCGGTGGTGGGAGCAATTCTTCGGCCTGGGGTTGGTTAAGACCACGGAAGAGTTTGGTGCCCAGGGCGAGTGGCCTAGCCATCCCGAACTGCTCGACTGGCTGGCCTCGGAGTTCATGAGGCCCTCGCCGGCGCCGCTGGGGAGTGGTGCCCCGCAGTCCTGGGAAATCAAGGCTCTCCATCGGCTGATCGTGCTGTCGGCGGCCTATCGCCAGTCCAGCCACGTCCGGCCGGAAGGGCTCCGTCGCGATCCTGAAAATCGGCTGTTGGACCGGGGCCCCCGTTTCCGCCTCCAGGCCGAGTTCATCCGCGATCAGGCCCTGGCCGTGGGCGGGCTCCTGGATCGCCGACTGGGCGGCCCCAGCATCAAGCCCTACCAGCCGCCCGGACTCTGGGAGCAGGTCGCCTTCGGAGGCAACTTCAGCGCTCAGACCTATGAGGAAAGCCGTGGGGCCGACCTCTATCGCCGCGGTCTGTACGTCTATTGGAAGCGTTCCCTGCCCCACCCGTCCCTGGCGACGTTCGATGCTCCGAGCCGGGAACTCTGCACCGATCGCCGCCCGCGGACCAATACCCCGCTCCAGGCGCTGGTGCTGCTCAATGACCCGATCTATGTCGAAGCGGCACGCGGCCTAGCCCATCGGATCATGCAGGAGGGGGGCACCTCCGCCACCGACCGGTTGCACTTTGCCTTCGGGCTCTGCCTAAGTCGGGCACCGACGCCCGAAGAAGCCAAGCTGCTCCTGACGCTGTATCAGCGCCAGGTCGATCGGTTTCAGGCCAACCGGGCGGCGGCGGAGCAGTTGTTGGCCGTCGGTGCCAAGCCTCGCCCCGCCGACCTCGATCCGGTGGAGTTGGCTGCTTGGACCACGTTGGCCAATGCTCTCTTCAATCTGGATGAGATGGTGACCCGGCCTTGAGGTGGATGCAGGAGGAGCGCGGACTGAAGTCCGCGGCTACCAAACATGTCGAGCAACCATGACGACCAACCACGGCGACCCAGAGGGGTGGCTTAGTGGGGGCCGATCCAGTGGCTCACATCCTGCCGGCTGTGGGGTGTGAAGTGCTCGATCTGCAGGGCGACCTCATAGGCGGCCTGGGCCTTGGGCCCCATGAGCTTCAGGTCGTTTAGGGGAATGCCGACGACTTCGCGGTACATGAGTACTTCGTCGGTGCTCTTGCTCAAAATTACTTGCACGTCGGGAAGCGTCTGCTGGGCGGCGGCCCGGAGTTGGTAGCCAGCCGTCGACTCTGGCAGGATCATAAGGCCAAACTCGTGAGCGAAGTGTAGCCGCTGCTGCATGATGAGGGGCAGCGTTTCGTCGTAGGTCGTGAGCAGACTGTCGGCGACGGCGCGTTCGTCGGGTTGGCGTTCAACGAAGAGACTGGCCGCGTCCTGGAGGCTGATGCGGCGTTCGAGGAAGCGCTCCGATTCCTGGATGAGCATGGTGCGGACGGGTCGGAGGGCGTCGCCGGGCGTCAAGCACAGTTCGCTCAAGGGGGGCATCGTGCGCTGGATGACCGCCTGGGCGGCCAGATCGAAGTCATGCAGATCGGCCGGGGTCACGGTGCCGAGGAACTCGGTGACCGCCTGGACTAGCGTGCGGCACCCGCGGGGCAGCAGCACGGAACTGGTCATGCGCTGCTTGGGCGAGAAAGCCTGAACGCTGATTTCAGCCTCTTCGCTCAGGCTCTTCATGAGTTCCTGCAGGCGGCTGCGGCAGAAACGGAGTTCCTTGGGCTGGTCGGCGCAGTAGCCGCGTAGGCTGATGAGCACGCCGACGACGCGTTCGTAGATCAGTTGCTGGTAGCGGCCATAGAAGAAGTGGAACATCTTCTCGCCGGGCGGGGGCAGGGCGGCGGCCCGCTTGCGATCATTGGCACGGCGCAGGCGGTCGAACTCGTTGATGTCGACGCGGAGTTTGGCGAGCACGTCCTGGCTTTTCTGGGCTGCCTGCTTGGCGCGCTCCTCGTACAGCAGGGCTTCGGCATCGAGGAGATTGATGGCGATCTTGACGGCTTCTTCGGAGGCGGCGACGCGGAAACCGGGCCGGTCGATGAAGCTGTACAGGTGAGTGATGAAGGGCGGCCCACCGTGGCGGATGAGTCGTTCCGCCCCTTCGGTCATGGCACGAACGAGTTGGGGCACCCCCATGCAACTGGTCGAGGGCGCTTCCTTGGCCGAGCCGAGCATTTGATCGATGGTGGTGAAGGCCTCGTTGATGGCCGTGAAGCTCGGGGAGAC
>CALLZJ010000406.1 GCA_937858435.1 uncultured bacterium | reverse complement strand
GTGGCTAGCCGCATGACCGCTTCCTCCGTCATTTCCGTGGGGCCGAGTTCACCTGCCAGCCGACCCTCGTGCATGACCAGCAGCCGGTCGGCCAGCCCGAGAATCTCTTCCAGGTCGCTGGAGATGGCGAGGATAGCCAGCCCCTGGTCGGCCAGCTCACGTAGCAGCCGATAGATCTCATCCTTGGCGCCCACGTCCACGCCACGGGTCGGCTCGTCCAGAATCAGCACCTTCGGCTCCCGGGCCAGCCCCTTGGCCATGACCACTTTCTGCTGGTTGCCCCCGCTCAGAAGCCCCACGAGCTTCCCCAGGCTCGGCGTGCGGATCGACAACCGCGTGCTCAGCTTCTGAGCCACTTGCTGCTCGGCTCTGAAGCGGACCATCCCCCAGCGACTGAGCCGACCCAGTGCCGCCAGGGTGATGTTGCGACGAATGGTGTCTTCGAGCAGCAACCCCTGGGTGCGACGATCCTCGGGAACGAGAAACAAGCCAGCCCGCAAGGACGCCCGAGGTCGCCCCAGCCGGAGCGGCTGTTCTTCCACCCAGACCGCGCCGGCGCGGGCCCGCCGCAGGCCCATGACGGTCTCGGCCAGTTCCGACCGCCCCGCTCCGACCAGCCCCGCCAGCCCCACGATCTCTCCCCGGGCGAGCGTCAGGCTGACGCCCGTGGTCTGCTTTGGCGACCAGCGTAGTCCTTGGACCCGGAGCACGGGCCTTCCGGGGGGTGGGGGCTCGCGCCGCCGCACTGGTACGAGGTTGCGTCCGACCATGAGTGGGATGAGGCGGTCGGCGGTCAGCTCGTGCCGCTCCAGGACGCCGGCCCATTTGCCATCCCGTAGGACCACGGCCCGGTCGGCCAATTGCTCAACTTCACGCAGCCGATGGGAGATGTAGATCAAGCTGACACGGCTGGCCCGCAGATCGGCCAGCACCTCGAACAGGCGGGCCGACTCGCCGGCCGTCAGGCTCGACGTCGGTTCATCCAAAATGAGCACTCGGGACCGCAGGGCCAGGGCCCGGGCGATCTCGACGAGTTGCCGTTGCCCCGGCGACAGGCTGCCGACCAAGGTGCGCGGAGAACAGGTCAGCCCGAGTCGGCGCATGATCTGTTCCGCATCGCCGTAGATGCTCCGCCGCAAGAGCCGGAGCGGCCCGCCCCAGGTCGGCTCCCGGCCCAGGTAGATGTTGCCCGCCACATCCAGGTCGTCCGCCAGGTTGAGTTCCTGGTGGATGAGAACGATGCCCGCGCGCTCGGCGGCGCGGATGTTTGCCAGCCGCAGTCGCTGCCCATCGAGCCAGAGGTCGCCGCGGTCGGGCTTTTCGTACCCGCCGAGGATGCGCATTAGGGTGGACTTACCGGCCCCGTTTTCGCCCACGACGGCCAGGGTCTCGCCAACGGCAAGGGCCAGCGAGACGTCGCTGAGGGCCTGGACGCCGGGGTAGCTCTTGCTGACGCCCCGGGCCTCAAGCAGAAGCGGCGACGATGGGTGTGGCGAGTCTTGCCCGGCGGCCATGGTCCCGCTTCTCCCCGTTCGGACCGATCAGGGCTTGCCCTTGAGCCGGCGCAGTTCCGTGCGAAACTCGGCGACGTTGCCCGGCGTGATGACTCGATGGGGGACATGCACCACGCCGCCCTCCGGGATGCCGGAGCGATCGCCCTGCACGACCTGGTGCAGAAGCTTGATGCTCTGGTAGCCGAACTCGAAGGGGTTCTGCACGATGGTCCCAGCAATGTGGCCGTCGATCACGCCCTGGAGGGTTTCCTCGTTCTCGTCGAAGCCGACGATCTTGACCCGGCCGAGCAGGCGTGCCTCGCTGACGGCGGCCAGAATGGCCGGCGGATTGTACTCCCACAGGCCGACCATGCCGGCCAGGCGCGGATAGCGGGTCAGGGCGTCCTCGGCGTTGGCCTTGCACTTCTCCTTCTTGGCGTCGTCGGTCATGACGCCGAGCACTTCGTAGGAGCCCAGACGCAGCGGGTAGCGGCCCGAAGCTGCCTGGTGGGCCTCGGCAAACGTGGCAAAGCCGCCCAGGGCGGCGATGACCCCGGCCCGCCGCTCCACGGCATTCCGCACGTCCAGCTTGCCGACGAAGATGATGACCTGGCCGCCGCTCGGCAGGGCCTGCTTCAAGAGTTCGCCCGCGGCCCGGCCAGCGGCGAAGTTGTCCGTGCCCACATAGCAGAGCCGCTTGCTCCCTTCGGGCAGGTCGCTGTCGGAGCAGATGAGCGGGATCTTGGTCGCCACGTCATGGTTGAAGAAGTCGGCCTGGTTGACCGCATCGTTGGGACTGATCGCAATCCCTTGCACGCCCTTGGCTATCAGGTCCTCGACGATCTGCTTCTGCTCCGCGGCGGTGCCCCGCTGCGGCCGACGAAACTCGACCCGGGCCCCCAGATCGCTGGCGGCCTTCTGCGTCCCCCGATCGGCGATGTTCCAGAACTCATGCGAGTTGTTGCTGACGAAGGCGAGGTAGATGGTCTGGCGTTCTGCCTGTGCCGAGGCCACTCCCAAAGTCGCAACCCCCACGACCAGAGCCAGCACCACGAGCAATCGATTGCGCATCATGAGGATTCACCCGTTGGATAAAAGCCACCGGTTGGAAGTAGGTCAGGCCGAGTGCGGCACCGGATCGACCCGCTGCCGGGGCGCGGCCGAGTCAGCTTGGACGACCCTCAGCAGGATACCCGGGGCGAGGCCGAGCCGCAACGAGAAGCCCGCGCGAATGCCTCACTCCATGCCCTCGGCTAAGCCGGCCGCTCCACGAGCATGGCGACGGCGTTGCCCCCGCCCAGGCAGAGGGATGCGATGCCACGCCGGCCGCCCGTGCGCTCCAGGGCATAGAGCAGCGTGGTCAGCACCCGGGCGCCCGACGCACCGATGGGATGGCCCAGGGCGATGGCGCCGCCGTGGACATTGATCCGAGACTCGTCGATCTTGAGTTCGGCGTTGCAGGCGAGCATCTGGGCGGCGAAGGCTTCGTTGAGTTCGAACAAATCGACGTCGGAGAGCTGGAGATTGGCCTTCCGCAGCACCATGCGGACAGACTCGACCGGAGCGATGAAGATGTCCTTGGGCTCGACGCCGCTGGTGGCATAAGCCACGACGCGGGCCAGGGGCCTGGTGCCCAGGGACTCGGCGGCTCGGGCCGAGCCCACAATCAGGGCGGCGGCGCCATCGTTGAGCGTGGAAGCATTGCCGGCCGTCACGGTGTTGCCGCCGGGGAAGGCGGGCCGCAGCTTCGCCAACCCGTCGGCGGTCGTCTCGGCCCGGAAGCCCTCGTCCCGGGCGACCACCTTGGCCTTGGCCCCGGACCCCACGGTCACGCCGACCGTCTCGGGATTGAACCAGCCCTGCTCCCAGGCAGCGGCGGCCCGCTGCTGACTCTGGGCCGAGAAGCGATCTTGCTCGGCGCGGCTCACGCCGCACTTGGTGGCGATGTGCTCGGCGGCGCTGCCCATGTGCCAGTTTTCAAAGGCACACCAGAGTCCGTCCTGGATCATGGCATCGACCAGTTCGCCATGGCCATACTTGTAACCGCTCCGGGCCTTGGGCAGCAGGTAGGGGGCATTGCTCATGCTCTCCATGCCGCCGGCGACCACGAGTTCGGCATCACCGGCCCGCACGGCTTGGGCGGCCTGCATCACCGCCTGCAGCCCCGAGCCGCACACCTTGTTCACCGTGACGGCGGAGATCGTCGGCGGCAGCCCCGCCTTGAGCGCCGCCTGCCGGGCCGGGTTCTGGCCCACGCCGGCCTGCAGCACGCAGCCCATGATGACTTCGTCGATCTGCTCGGGTCGGGCTTTGGCTCGCCGCAGGACCTCGGCGATGGCAACGGCCCCCAGTTCCGGGGATTTGAGGTCCGCCAGGCCGCCCATGAACTTGCCAATGGGCGTGCGGGCGGCTGCAAGGATGAAGGCTTCAGCCATGGTGCGATCTCGAAAGAGGCAGGGTTCGGTTGGACGGCGAGACGGGGCGGGCCCGGCGTTCGCCCAAGATGTTTTATGCAGCCGAACCCCTGCGACCAAGTCGGCCCGAGGGTACGTTGCGCGCCCCCAAATGACCGACGCCCGTGGTGGAAACCACGGGCGTCGGCACAGGTCAAGGTCGGCAGATGGCTTACCAGAGCAGCGACAGCCGCACGGCGACGCCGTCGAGGCTCAGATCGACTTTGCGATTGATGCGGGCGTTGTTCGCCAGGTCGACGTTGCTGGAGCCAGCCTGGAAGAAGTAGTTCCACTCGTAGGCGGCACCGACCAGCACGTGGCCATTGAACATGCTCACCTCGAAGCCGGTCGCCATTTCGAGCATCGGCATGATCTCTTCCCGGGTGTAGGTGACGGTCTGCAGCGTGTTCGGATTGGCGTAGACGCTGCTTTCTTCCCGGTTGGTCAGCACGAGGCTGGTGAAGCCCTTGCCGAAGATCATGAGGTTGCGGAGCAGATAGACGCGGGCCTCGGAGCCGAACCGGGGGCCGGCGCCCCGCAGGATCGTGCGGAAGGTCTCGTTATTGAAGGCCTGGGCCTGGGTGTCGAGGATGAAGGTGTTGTAGGTCTGGCTCAGGTTGCCGAACCGCACGCCACCCTGAACGATCACGTCGAGGATGCTGGTCGGGCTGAAGACCGCACCAGCCTGAAGGTCGACAGTCTGGAAGTCGTAGTCCCAACCGGTCTGCACGACGCCCTGGGTGATCGTGACGGCCGAGCCGAGGACGCCAGGCCCGACATAGAGCATGCTGGTCGTGTTCTCGGGGTTCTCGCTCACGAAGACCTGCGGGGCGTTGGAGTCGCGGTAGCGGGTGTACGTGACAGTGTAGAAGAGACCGTTCTGGCACAGGTAGCCGCCGCCGACGCGGAAGCCGATCGTGTGGGAAGTGCCATAGCCGGTGAGGGCGCCGTCGTCGCGGAGTTCACCGCCGCCGCCGCCGCTGATCTGGCGAACGAGCAGGACGGGGTCGTTGCGCCGCATGCGCATCCAGAACAGCTCACCGGTGGTGAGGATGCCGCTGGCTCCCGTGGTGGTTTCGTCCTGGCAGCCGCCCCAAGGGGTGACCGGGCCACAGTCGCCGCAGTCGCCCCAGATGGAGCGCTGACCGCCCGCGACCTGGGCCGGAGCGGGAGCCGCCTGGGCCCCTTCCTGGACGTAGGCCATGGCGCCGGGCATGGGGCCCGGGCCGGGCATGAAGGAAGATCCGTAGGCCGGCCGGGGCATGGCCGGTTCCGGCATGGGCAACCCCTGCGCGCTGCACACGGCCGGGCAACCCAGTACTCCGGCCAGCATCAGAGCCTTCCATCGTGCCATCGCCGACTCTCCTTAGCCATTCTGGCGGAGCCCGCGGGTGAAGCGTCGGCAAGCCGCACGGCTAGGCCGCTGACTCCGCCTCGCGCCAACCCGTTGGGGCTGGTGACCCTGGTCGCTCGGTTCCCCTGTCGGCACCAGACGCACCATCGGAGCGCCCGGCTGTGCCGAATGTCCTGTGCGATTGTTATCGGCAAGCGCGGAGCTTGCCTTGAAAGCGACCTGTGCGGAACAGGAAAAATAGTCCGATTGTTCGGCCTGCCGCGGCCTCCGGGGCCGCGCGGCTCGTGGCCGTTGCCGCTTTGCCCCAAACCAGGCCTCTTGCCCAGCTTGGTGGCACGCCTGCTTTCCGTGATCGAGCGGTGTGGATTACGCCGCGGTGCGGCGGCCTTCTTGCGCACCATCGGAAGGCGGGACTGACGGCAGGGCCATGGCCGCACCCGGACGTCGCCGACCTGGCCAGCGGAGCTGGCCCAGCATCGTGCCGTCGCTCCGCCGCCAGAGCAGGAAGCTGGGCACCAATAAGAACCGCACGATGAAGGTGTCCACGAGTACGCCCAGGGCGAGAGCCAGCCCAAGCTGCTGGAGCGTGTGCAGCGAGGTGAGCATGAGTGTGGCAAAAGTGCCGGCCATGATCAGGCCGCAGGAGGTGATCGTGGTCCCCGTCCGGCGCAGCGCCTGGAACACGCCTTGCCGCCAGCCGTGCCGCTGCCGCTCCTCGATCACCCGGCTCATCAGGAAGATGTTGTAGTCGGCCCCGACGGCCACCAGGATCGTGAACAGGAAGAAGAGCACCTTCCAATCGAGTCGCCCCCAACTGCCGTCGAACCAGGCGACGTTGGCAAGCTGCGTCAGACCCAGCGTGACGTAATAGCTGAAGATGACGGTGGCGAGGAGATAGAGCGCCAGGCCCGGTCGGCGGAGCAGGACGGTCATGATCGCATAGATGCTCGCCAGCACCAACGAGAAGACGAGGACGGCGTCGTGCCTTTGCAACTGGACCACGTCGTTGAGAATGACGGGCATGCCAAACCAGCGCCGCTCGGTCGCCTTCGTGGGCGGGCCAGGGTCGGCGAGGGCGGCCTGGGCGGCGGCTTCCAGGGCGGGCAGCACGTCGAACGTCTCCGCGTCCAGCGGGTTGCCCCGGGCCACGATCTCGATCCGGGCCACGTGGCCCCCCGGCGCCAGTCCCAGGTAGACCGACTGAGCAGCGGAGGCCAGCAGCAGGCGCGGCAGCAGCGTCGTGACGTCTTCGGCCTCGGAAGCAGTCTGCCCGCCCAGCGGTTCGACCAGGCTCCGTACCTCGGCCACGCCCGGGCAGCGGCGCAGAGCTTCCGTCACCCGCCACAGGCGAGCCAGCCCCGGACTCGTCGTCCAAGGTTCGGTCTGGGTCAGCAGCAGCGTCACCGGGCCGATCTCCCCCGGCTGAAAGGCCCGTTCGATGACGGCGAGGCCGTCCAGGCTCGGGGCGGCGGCCGGTAGGTCTTGCTTCACCGAATAGCTCGATGACGTGCACCAGCCCAGGATGAAGAGCGGCAAGAGCACCGCCATGGTGGCACACCACACCACGCCGGGCCGGTTTCCCAGTTGCCGTTCGAGCCAGCTCCAGGCCGCGCTCCGCTCGGCATCCGGCGCGACTTCCAGGCGTGGCCGCGGCAGACGCGGCCAGAAGGCCCGGTCGCCACAGACCAGGAGCAAGGCCGGCGTCAGCGTCAGGCAGGCCAAGAGGGCGATGGCGAGGCTCACGGCCAGGGCCGCCCCCATGACCCGCAGCTTGACAAACTCGGCGAAGCCCAGCATCCCCAGCCCCACCATCACGGCCAGGGCACTGGCGGCAAGCGGCCCGCCCACCTGCGTGAGGGCCTGGGCGACGGCCTCGCTCAGGCTGCCGGTCCGGCCCCGCTCCTCGCGGCAGCGGCTCAGGAGGAACAGGCAGTAGTCCGTCCCGGCCCCGAAGAGCAGCACCACCACAAAGACCGGTGTGAGATTGACGACCTGGAGCAGCCCCCAGCCAGCGAGCAGCAGCAGCACGTCGTTGGCGATCCAGACGGCGAGGCCAATGCTGACGAGCGGAATCAATGCCAAGAGCGGGGCGCGATAGACTGCCAGCAGCGTCAGCAGCACGAGGGCCACCGTGGCCCAGGTGGTCCCATGCAGGCTGCTCACCAGGGCGACGTTGAGGTCTCGGCCAACGCCGGCCGGTCCGGTGAGCAGCAAACGCGGTTCCACGCCGCCAGCGGGCTTAGGCTGTTCCGATCGGATCAGCTCTTCAATGCGATCGACTGTTTGCTTGGTCCGGGCCGCCAGGAAGGGTGACTGCAGGGCGACC